>JBBQQZ010000355.1:0-3887 GCA_038215325.1 Tepidisphaerales bacterium
CTGTGCGACGGACGCATCCTCAAAGGCCATCTCGGCCGGGCCGGGCATTTGGGGCATATCACGCTCGATGCCGCAGGCCCGCTGGACATCGTCAACACGCCCGGCTCGCTCGAAGACGCGTTCGGCGACCACACGATCGCAAAACGTACCGACGGAGAATTCCAGTCGACCGCCGACCTCGTCAACGCCGCGCGATCGGGCGATGCGTTCGCGCAGGACGTCTGGTCGAGATCGATCAAAGCCCTGGCCGGCGGCGTGGCGAGCATCATTAACGCGGTCGATCCGGAAGTAATCGTGCTCGGCGGCGGGATCGTGAAGGCGGGGGATGAGCTGTTCGTCCCGCTATCGCGCGAACTGGATCGCGTCGAGTGGCGGCCGACGAATGAGCGTGTCCGACTGGTGCCCGCGAAGCTGGGCGACCTCGCCGGCGCGTTCGGAGCGGCAAAGAATGCCCTGGAGCAGATGAAGCAATGATCTCACCCGCAATCGATTACCTTCAGAAATGCCGCGGCCTGATCGACGTCGTCGAGAAGCAGCTTCCGCAGATCCACCAAGCCGCCGACTGGTTCGCCGGAACGATCGCTGCCGGGCGGATGGTGCATGTGTTTGCGTCGGGCCACAGCCGGATCATGGTCGAGGAGATGTGGCCGCGATACGGGTCGTTTCCGGGGTTCAATCCGATCGTGGAACTGTCGCTGACGTTTCACAACCTCGTCGTCGGTGCCAACGGACAGCGGCAGGCGATGTTTTTGGAGAACGTCTCGGGGCTGGCGGAACGGATCGTGCGGAACTTTGCGATGACGAAGCTGGATTCGTCGCTGGTGATCAGCAGCAGCGGCTGCAATGTCGTCTCGATCGAGATGGCGGAGCAGTTTCAGTTGCGGGGGATCAAAGTGGTGTCGATCGTCTCGGCGCTGCACTCGGAGAAATCAAAGTCGAACCACCCGAGCGGAAAGAAGCTTCAGGATTTCAGCGATTTGGTTCTGGATACGGGCGCGCCGGTGGGGGACGCGATGGTGAATATTGATGGGCTGGAGACACCGGTCTCGCCGGGATCGACGGTGGGCGGGTGCCTGCTGGTGAACGCGATCAAGGCGGAGGTGGCGCAGCGGCTGGTGAAGCTCGGGCAACCGCCGAAGGTGCTGACGGGTGGTGCGGTGATTGGCGCGGAGCGGGCGCGGGTGTTGTTCGAGAGCGCGTACGACGAGCACGCGCATCGGCTGGCGAAGCTATACGAATCGGTGGGCAAACAGGCGTGAACTCTGCGATCGTCCATTCCAAGCTTCCGCTGCTGGCGGAGTACGACGTGCTGGTGATCGGCGCGGGATCGGCCGGCTGCTGCGCGGCGATCGCGGCGAGGGGAGGCAACGATCTGCGCGTCGGCCTCGTCGAGCGATACGGCTTCTTTGGCGGATCGAGCACGGGGGTGCTGGATACGTTCTACGGCTTCTACACGCCGGGCGCGGCGCCGAAGAAGGTGGCGGGCGGGATTCCCGATCGCGTGGTGGATGAACTGGCGTCGCTCGGCCCGGTGGTGCTGCGGCCGAACACGTATGGGGCGGGGACGGGGGTTACGTACAACCCGGAACATCTCAAGCTGGTGTGGGATCGGTTGCTGGTCCGCGCGGGTGTGGACGGGTGGCTGCACACGCAGTTGGTGGATGTCGAGACGCGCAGCGACGGATCGATCGCGGGCGTCGTGGTGGCGACCCGGCAAGGGCTCGGCGTGATCCGCGCCAAGCGATACATCGATTGCTCCGGCGATGCCGAACTCTGCTTTCATGCGAACGTGCCGTTCGAGTTGGCAGGTGATGTCGATCCGGCCCAGACGCTGACGACGACTTTCCGCATGTGCAACGTCGATCTGGCGAAGCACGAAGACGCCGGCGGGAAGAAAATGCTCAAGCGGCTGATGACCGAGGCGGTGGAATCGGGAAGGCATCCGCTGCCGCGGAAAGAAGGAAGCGCCCACGCGATGACGATCGAGAACTGCATCGCGACGGTGGCGGTGCGGGTGGCGGACGTCAGCGCGACCGATCCGCAGCAGTTGACGAAAGCGGAGATCGAAGGGCGAAGGCAGGCGTTTATCTATGAGGCGTTCCTGCGCGACGGCGTACCGGGGTATGAGAACGCGCGCATCATCGGGCTGTCGCATCAGATCGGCGTGCGCGAGACGCGGCGGGTGTATGGGGAGTATCGCCTGACGCGGGATGACTGTATGACCGTCGCGCGGTTCGATGATCGCGTGCTCCTGTGCGGTGCGCCGATCGAGGACCATGCGGCGGGCGGATCGGGGGAGACGGCGTGGGCGTATGTGCCGGATCATGGCGCGTATGACGTGCCGTACCGAACGCTTGTGCCGAAGGGTCGGGATGACCTGTGGGTGGCGGGGCGGTGCTTCAGCGCGACGCACGATGCGCACGCGTCGTGCCGGTCGATGGCGCAGACGATGAGCATGGGGCAAGCCGTCGGCGTGGCAGCGGCGGTCTCGCTTCAGCGAGACTGTTCTGCGCGCGACGTACCGATTCCCGAGTTGCAGACCCGCCTGCTCGATCTGGGCGCGGTCCTCGAAGTGCCCGAGGCGATCTCCAACACCACGGCCGGCGCGTGGCGGAGGAGCGCATGAGCTTTGTTCGCACGGTCCTTGGCGATATCGATCCGAAGCGGCTCGGCGTTTGCGATGCCCACGCGCACGTGATCATCGATCCGTCGTTTGCCACGGAGAACGAACCCGATTTCCTGCTGGATGACGTCGATCGCGCGGTGGCCGAGTTGCAGGCGTTCAAGTCGCTCGGCGGCGGGGCGATGATCGATGCGATGCCGACGGCGTGCGGGCGCAACGCGCGAAAACTGGCGGAGGTGTCGCGGCGCAGCGGGGTGCATCTGGTTGCGTCGACCGGCGTCCATCTGGCGAAGTACTACCCGCAGGATCACGCGATTCTGCGCATGAATGCGGATGAGTTGGCGAACATGATGATCCGTGAAATCGAGGACGGGATCGATGGAAACGAACCCCGCGCCGGCGTGATCAAGGTGGCAGGCGGGCGGGATCAACTGAGCGCGTTCGAGAGGGAGGTGTTTGCCGCGGCAGCGATCGCGCACGTCGCGACGGGTTGCCCGATCCTCACCCATACCGAAGCGGGGACGGCGGTCGATGAGCAGATCGATCTGCTGGAAGGCGGGGGTGTGGATCTATCGCGCGTGACGCTGTCGCACACGGATCGCAATCCGGATTTCGCCGCGCATCGGCGTTGGCTGGAGCGGGGCGTGAACCTGGAATACGACAGCCACTTCCGCACGAAGAAGTCGCCGAACCCGACAATCGGGCTGATTCGCGAGCTTATATCCGTGTATCCGGATCAACTGATGGTCGGCATGGACGCGGCCCGGCGGTCGTACTGGAAGAGCTATGGCGGTGCGCCGGGCTTGGCTTATTTGCTCACGACATTGCGCGATGCAATTGATCTGCCAGAAGCGGTATTGCGGTTGATTTACGAGCGGACGCCGGCTCGCGCGTTTAGTTTTGGCATACGAGGAAGCACATGAAAGATCGTCCGATTCGCACCACCGTCATCGGCAGCTACCCGTTCCCGGCGTGGCTGGAGTACGCGTCGCAACACCTCGACCAATTCGGTCCGGCGGACCTGGCGGAAATGCAGGACGACGCGGTGGTGGCCGCGATCCACGATCAGTTGGCGGCGGGGCTGGACGTCATCACCGACGGCGAGCAGACGCGGTTGGATTTTAACCTGTCGTTTTATGGGTATCTGGAAGGGATCCATCTCGAAAGCTCGCCGCCGCGCCGGTGGGGGCCGCCGGCGCATGATCAGAGGGGGAAGCATGAGATTGTGTCGGTGTTGAAGGCACCGCGCGGTCTCGGTGCTGTT
>JBBQQZ010000356.1:0-3855 GCA_038215325.1 Tepidisphaerales bacterium
CGAGCGGTTCATCTACCGCGCGTACGCTTGGATGATGTACACGCCCTGGCGCTACAAGATGGTGTGCTGGGGACAAAAGACGACGCTGCGGATGACGATGCGAAAAGGCTATGTCAAGAAACTGCCGTTCCCCGGCAACGGCTGGACGCAGGTCCGCGACATCCCCGCGCCGGCAAAACGGACATTCCGACAGATCTGGAACGAGAAGAAGTGATGAACGACGAAAATGGAGTACTCGCCAAAGTCCGCTCCTCCCTCGGCCGCACCGTTGCGGTTACGCCGCCCGCGCCGCCGGCACTGGACGAGCCGATCGTGCGGCTGGTGTTGAGCGATATCGGATTGCCCGCGCTGTTCGAGAAAAAGGCGAAGGAGAATAAGATCGGCGTACACGCGCTGCGCGTGGAATCGCTGCACGAGGAGCTTGTCGCGTACCTGAAATCGAAGGGCGTGAAGTCGATCGCGATTCCGAAATCGAAGCTGCTGAGGAAGTTGGAGATCGAGCGCGTGCTGCGTGAGGCGGGATTTGTCGTCAGTGTCTGGGGCGAGATGTCGCTGGATGCAATGTACGACGTGGATGCGAGCGTTACCGATGTGTGGCGCGCGGTCGCCGAAACCGGCAGCCTGGTGATGCGTGCCTCGCCCGATCACGGCCGGGCGCTATCGCTCGTGCCGCCCTTGCATGTGGCGATCGTCGAACCTAAGAACTGCGTCGGCGACTTGATCGACCTGTTCGAGCTGACCCTGCGCGACGACCCCGCCAGCGCCACCGTCATCATCTCCGGCCCGAGCAAAACCGCGGACATCGAGATGAACCTGGTGGTCGGCGTCCACGGCCCGGGCGTGGTGCAGGTGTTTCTGCTGAAATAGTTTCGAGAATCGCGCGAAACCGGGTTAAGATCGACTCCATGAACATGCGCCTGCCGGTTCAACAAACTCGGATAGTCAACTTTGCAAAAAAATGGGGGCTCGTCGAGCTCGCTGTTTTTGGCAGTGTGCTTCGCGATGATTTCCGTTCTGACAGCGACGTTGACGTGTTGATTGAGCTGCCCGCCGATCATTCATACAGCGCATTTGACCTGGTGCCGATGCGGGACGAGCTTCAGGAGATATTCGGGCGTCCGGTGGATCTCGTGCTTAAGGGCGGGCTTCGCAATGCGGTGCGACGCCAGATGATCCTCGAATCTCGCCAGGTGCTCTACGCCGCTTGAAGCGAACGACCTCACGCTTTTGCAGGACATGCAGATGTCAACCCAAAGCGCGATCTCGTTTGTTCACTGAATGACGTATGAGGAGTTCGAGCGTGACCTTAAGACGCGTCGTGCCGTGGAACGCGAAATCGAGATCATCGGCGAGGCCGCGCGAGGGGTTTCAGACCATCTCCGCCGCGCCACCCCGCAGGTTCCTTGGCGGCCGATCATTGCCCAGCGAAACATACTGGCGCACGACTACGGTGAAATTCAGGAGGAGTTGATCTGGCGAGTCGCGACGGTGCATCTGCCCGACTTGGACCGGATGATCAGCGCGATCCTGGCAGCCGGCTGAGGCGAAGGGCGGGCTATTTCCAATCGAACGTACCGGTTTCTTTGAGTTCGAGTTTGAACGAATCGCGAAGCCACGATTTGGCCTTGTCGTCCTTCTTCAAGTAGGCGTCGAGGAACGCGGTCGTCGACTGCTGGATGGTGGGTGCGAACCGTTTCGCCATCATCCCGCGGCCGGAGAAAGTCATGTGGTCGGCGTTGTTCAGCACCAGCAGGTACTGCTCAGCGGCGGTGGTTTTTTCGAATGGGATTTTGCGCTCCGCCGGTTCGATCGGCTGGATCGCGACGCGGTCCTGCGTGCCGGTGAGGTAGTACACGGGCATGCCGATCTTCGCGAACGCGGTCTCCAGTTGCTCCTTCGGCGGTGGCGAGGGGCTCATCGCAATCACGCAGCTTACGCGCGGGTCCAGGAACGACACCTCGCGCGTCCCAAGCATCGCAACCTGCCCGGCGATCGCTAGCGCCGTGTACGCGCCGAACGAGTGCCCGCCGAGCGCGATCTTCTTAAGGTCGATCTTGCCGGCCAGCACGTGATCGCGCGAACGCGACACCCGATTGAGATGATCGATCGCAAACTTCACGTCCCGGGCGCGGTGGACGTAGTTCTCGACGCTCGCCGCCACCATCATCCGCGCGACGAAACTGTCCTTGCCGCGCCACACGCTCGAATCGCTGCCCGGGTGCTGCATCGCGATGACCACGTACCCATGCTCGGCCCAGTAGCTGGCGAGAAAACCGTACCCCTCGCGCGAACCGCCCAGCCCGTGCGAGAACAGCACGACCGGGGTCGAGGCGTCGGATTTGATCACGCTGGGAACGTAGATCTTCACCGGGACGACGCGATTGCGGTCGGCGTCTTTCCAATCCTCAAGCGAGGTGCGCACCGCCTCGCCGGCGGAGGCGAACGAGGTGAGGCCGAGCAGCAGGATGAGCAGAAAGCGAAAACGCATACCCATGATACGCACGAAGCATACCCAAGGTTGCAACGCAATTGACGCCCAATTATTCCGCGACAATCAGCCTGCACCCGGCCGCTTCGATCAGCTTGCGATCGGCGGCGGGGGGTTCGGAGTCGGTGACGATCGTATGAACCTGGTTCAGTTCGCACAGTTTGCTGAGCGCCTGCTGGCCGAACTTCGATTGGTCGACCAGCAGCACCACCTGCTGGCTTTGCTGAATCATCTTCTTTTCGGCCTGCACCAGGAGCAGGTTTTGGTTGTACAGCCATCCCGCGTGGACGCCGGCGACGCTGAGGAAAAGCGTTTGCGTGTGGATGGTCGTGATCAGTTGCTCGGCGATCGGTCCGAGCAGAACGCCATAACGCGGGTACGCCAGCCCGCCGGTGAGAATCAATTCGACGTTGTCGTCGTTCTGGAACATCTCGGCGATCGGAAGCGAGTTGGTGACGATCTGGAGGTGGATTCCGCGAAGTTCCTCGGCGAAGTAAAGCGTGGTGGTTCCGCCGTCGATGAGGATGGTCTGGCCGGGTGTGACGAGCTGTCGTGCGGCCCGGGCGATCTTTCGCTTGGCGTCGGTGGCATAGTTGAGCCGCGAATCGAACGCGTAAGGCCTGCCGGTCTGCTTGTCGCCAGTCCAGACGACCCCGCCGTGAGTGCGCTCGATGTCGCCGGTGGATTCAAGCGTCTCCAGGTCGCGACGCACCGTCGACCCCGACACGCCAAGCTCCGCCGCCAGCGCTTCAAGCGTGGCGGTCCGGCGTTCCCGGAGAATGGCGACGAGACGTTGTTTTCGTTCGAAGGCTAGCATGGTTGTCGCGAGTGGTGAGTGGCGCGTGATGAGTGACGAGACCACATTGGTCTGGCCACTCATCACTCGCCACTCGCCACTCAGTCTTCCTCTATCTCCGGAATCCGCTTAATTCTCGGATCGGTGAAAATATCGGCTTCGTCTCGGCTTGTACTGCTGAACTCCGTGACGATCGCGCCCGCCGGGCCGCCTTGGAACCAGTGGAGCGTGTCGGGCGGAATCGTGTATTGCTCGCCGGGGCGAAGAATGATCTCGTTGAAGACGGTGTAGTGCGCCTCAGCCCCCGGCGGGATCGTCGACTTGATGCTCGGCGTCTTCGGGCCTTCCACGCACAGATAAACTTCGCCAGCTCGACAGCGGAAGGTTTCCATCTTGCCCGGGTCGTTGCCCACCGGCGGGTGCATATGCTCCGGACAGGTCTGACGCGGGAGGAGGATCAGTTCCTTGCCGCAGTAGCGGTCGGTGTTGACGTAGACGACCAGCGCGAGCCCGGTGGTTTCAAATTCGTTGAGCCCGAACTCGGCGATTTCGATCGATTCATCCGCGCGGG
>JBBQQZ010000357.1:0-3852 GCA_038215325.1 Tepidisphaerales bacterium
GGCGCACCTGGTCCACCACGTGCTGGACCAGCGGACGACCCGTCTTGGACGCCAGAATCTTCGCCGCGAATCGCGTCGAACCGTAGCGGGCGGGAATAACAACCGTTGCAGCCAAAATTCACTCCAAAAACGCGAAAGAGCTGAACTTCAAACTGCGGGGCGAATCTATCCGGTTTGTGAAGGAGAGGCAAATATTGCGTGGTGCGCTCACAGCGGTCGCTGCGAACTGTGACGAATTCGCAAAATATGGACCGCTTTGCGGTTTTCATCCACCTCGTAGATGACGAGATAGGGGTTTACCGCAAGCAACCGGATGCGCGGGTCTTCGCGCCCGCGAATCTCGGCGACGTGGAAGCGATAGGGCATCTGGTCCAACGACTCCATCGCGTCCAGCAATCGACCGACCATGTTCGACGCGTTCTGCGGCGAATCCTTCGCGATGTAATCGTGGATTTCGACCAATTCTCGTGTCACCGACGGGCTGATCCGGACCGAATATCGTGCGAGCACCGGTTACCCCCGCGAGAGGCCGTACTTCCCTCGCAATTCGGCTGCGACGTCCTTCAATGGCCGATGATCACCGGCGGCGTACTCGGCTCGGGCGCGATTGATCTGCGCCAAATCCACATTGTCGAGCGGGGCCGGTTGGGGGTCAAGCATGAGCCGCGCGAGGCCTGCTTCAACCATCTCGTCCGCGCTGGCAAATCGGCCCTGGCGAACCTGATCGTCAACGAATGCTTCGAGTTCGGGTGTGGACAGCTTCGCACGCATCGTCACATCATAGCATTATACCGACTCAAATCGATGATTTTTCGGATCCGCCATCGCGATCGTTAACACATTGATGCTCATCGGACCCGCCGGTTTCAGCGTGCTGGCGAGTTCTTTCAGGGTTGATGCGGTGGTGAAGACGTCGTCGACCAGCGTGACCCGTTTTCCTGTCACCAGTCGCGGGGAAATCAGCGCAAAGGCATCTCGCACGTTCCGGCGGCGCTCGGATTTGTGGTGGAAGGTCTGATGCTTCGTATTCCGCACGCGGATCGCCGGGCAGGCGACGCGCTTGCCTGCCAGCTTGCCGACGGTCGAGGCGAACACCTGCGCCTGGTTGAACCCGCGCACCATCTGCCTCAGCGGATGCAGCGGCACGGGGACGAGCAGGTCGGTTTCTTCCATGAGATGTCGCACACGCTCAAGCCGCATCGCGCGGTCGGCGAGCAGTTCCCCGATCGGCCAGCCGTGGTAGTACTTGAACCGCGTCACCAACTCCCGAACCGGACTCTCAAAAATCGACAGCCGGACCATCCGGTCAAACAGCCGATACCCTCTGCCATCGCATCGCTGGCACGGCGCATCGTCAAATGCCACCGGCGCCCCACATTCCATGCATTGAGGCCGCTGTTCCATCAGCACGAGCTGGTAATCGCAGTCGCCGCAGAACCGATTCCCCAAATCCACCGCCACCCCACACGCCACGCACCGGCCGGGGTAAGCCAGGTCGAGCAGGTCGCGGGCGATGTCGTGGATGTGACCCAGGATCCGCACTGCGGCCAGCTTACTCGACCGATCGCCTGGCGATCAAATTCCACCCGCTATCGCCAACTCCTCCCGGCTCATCACGTCCGGTGCGAACGGGTGCCCCCGAAACGGAAGACGCGCAGGTCGTAGACCTGCGGCTGCTGGTTAAGGGCACGCGAATCGTGCGTAACAGGACGAAAAAGTGGTCGCAGGATTCTGCCATTCGTAGCAGTTAATTCGGGACGGGCTTTTGTGTCATTTCTTCGCGAAGTTTCGATCAGTGCGCGAAGAAGACCGCCTGGTCGGGTTGCCGCAGCACTTGGAGCATGACGTCGCCGAAGACTTTGCGGGTGAGGAGGCTGCGGGCGCTGTCGCCGACGACGATCAGGTCGAACTCCCGGGCGTGTTGGAGCAAGGCGGTGGCGGGTGGTCCGTCGAGCAGAACGGTGTCGGCGTCCACTCCCCAGGCGCGGCAGTAGTCGGCGGCATCGTCAAGCAGGCGTTGCCCGTCGAATCCGTCTTCGCCGACCGTGACGATGCGTACGCTCGCGCCGGGGCAGAGGTTCATCTGCACGAACCGCTTCATGGACTTGGCGGATGCGTGCGAACCGCTGTAGGCGACGATCACTCGTCGCACCGGTCGGGGCGTGGCGGCGGTGGAGACGATCGGTCCGATGCGGCCGACGATCATGCGAACCAGCGCGGCTTCGGGATCGGGGCACACATCAGCGTGGAACGCGCCGTGCCTTGGGAACACAAGCAGGTCGTGATACCGCCACGCGGCGCAGGCCGCGTCCACGAGTTCGGCGTCGCGCTGGTCGACTTCGATCGAAATGTCGCGCGTCTGGCAGGCCTCGGTCAGTTCCGCGACCGCCCGCTTCGCCTGGTCTTGGAACCCGCACAGACGGATGCCGCGCGACACCATATCGGTAACCGCAACCAGTGCCGGGGTCCGATCCTTGAGCGTCTCGTCGACGGCGACCAGCGCGGTCACCCGCGCGCGATGGGCCGTCGCCAGCCAGACGATTTGATCGACCGCCGACGCACCGAGCGATGCACCGGGAATGGGGACAAGAATTCGCTTAATCATGATACACCTCCGGTCTGGGCTTCGGGCGCGACGGCGAAAGTCGTTTCCTGCCGATCCACACCGGCCACCAGCCGACGGACGATGACGATGAACACGCCGGTGAGCACGAGATTGAGCGCGAGGCTGAGCACCGCGACGGTGACGATGGGGCCGCCGATGCCGTACGACAGACTCACGACGAGTACGCCGGCACCGACCTCCCCGCGCGGCCACATGCCGATCGCCACCGCCAGCCGCTCGCGCCAGTGGGCCTCGCGCCTATAGCAAAACGCGGGAAACATCTTGCCGATGTTCGAAATCACTGTCACGACGATCACGTGCAGCGCGATCGCGCCCCACCCCATCGGCGGCTGCGAACCGGTGACCGTGGTCGAGTCGACGAACGCGGCGGCGGCGGCACCGACGAACGGGGGCATGCTCAGCCCCACCAGCACCATGAACAGTCCCGAGATGACCATCGACGCGCTTGCCTCGGCGGGCCGGTCGAGCACCGCTTTGAGCGCGTGCTCCACCTCGATCACCGACTGCTGCGGCACCAGCACGCCGGCGTCTGCGTGCCCGGCGTTGCCGCGCGGGTAGGCGATCATCCCCAGCACGAACGCGGGCAACAGCACCTCGATGTGGATAGGCACGTCTGCGTCAATCCACATCGTGCCGGCGTAGATGATTTCGCTCGTCACCGCGATCGCCACCGCGTAACCGAGTACCCACGGCCAGCTCACGGGGATGCGCACGCGGTGCATCAGCACGTACCCGGCGACCAACAGCACTGCCATAAGCCCGACGACCGCGCCCAGTTGCCAGGCCAGCCCGACCATCAACATCTTCAGCGGGATCATGAGCAGAATCGTGTCGAGATCGTCGAAGATCGCCAGAATCCGTGCCTTGCGGAAGACCCATGTCGACGCCAGCCCGGCGGCGGCGAGCATGGTGAAGAGCACGCCCGCGGAGGTCGGCGCCGCGAAGCGCCCTGCGAGCAGCGTTTCGCGCCAGGTCCGGTCGTCGCGCCAGAAATCCGCCGGGAGCATCACGAACACGAAGTAAAGCGTGACGAACACCCACGGCAGCGCCGCCGCCGAGAACGCGACGACGTAATCCCAGCCGTAGCTCTTCAAGTTCCGCTTGTCGATGTGGAACTCGAAACCAACGTGGATCATGATGAATGCGAGCCCCGTCATCGTCAGTGCCCGGACCATCAGCGAGACGGTGTCGGCGCTGTCGCCGAGCATTCCCGGCAATATCTGAGA
>JBBQQZ010000358.1:0-3851 GCA_038215325.1 Tepidisphaerales bacterium
GAGCACCTCGCAACCGCGGCGCGCGGCGCTTCCCTAACGCCCGCCGCGGTGGGCTTTTGTCATGACAAACGCGCAGCGCCGACGGATTTTTAATCGGAAAGTCATGAATCGCGCCCTCGACATCTTTATGCGTAAATTTCCCCTGACGAAAAGATGAACTTGGTATGTCGGATCGCGGGGCAATGTCTACAATCGCGTCGGGAGGCGAATCATGGTTCGCTCAAATCGGGGCCGGTATCGGTCGGGAATGGTCGTGGTGTTGGCGCTGGTTTTGGCTGGTTGTCAGCCCGGAAAGAAGAAGGAAACGCCGCCGCTCACCGCGCCGCAGGCGACGGTGACGTTGGCGCATTACGCGGGTTCAGCGCTCTCCGGTGCTCAGGCGCGGGAGGTGGCGGATGCGTCGCTCGCACGCGCCTGGTCTGCGGCTGTGCGGGTGATCGCGGTCGAATCGATCCCGCTCGATGGGTTCGAATCGCTCGCCGGCAAGGCCAGGCTGATCGTCGCCACGCGAGGCGGCACGCCGGTCACGCCTTCGGCGCGCCTCACACCGGGATTGCTCGCGCGGTCCGTCCCCGCGGATTTCGATCTCGACGCCTTCCTTGGCGATCCGAACCGCCGCGCCGAATTATCGCAGTTGGCGACGGGGCTGGCGCCGGGCGTCACCACGGAACTGCGCATCGAAGTGGAACTCGATCGCGACACGATCATCACCCCCACGCGCCAAGCGATCGTGCTGCGCCTCGCCCGACCGGCGGACGGGGCGGCGGACGCGGCGGGGGACGGGGACGGGTACGAACTGTCCATCGAGAGCGACGACCTCATCCCCGTCCAGATCGGCGAAGCCCCGCCGGTGCCCGTGGACAGCTTTGAAGACCCGCTTCCGCCGCCGATGAAGGTGACCAGCGAGCGCGAGATGCTGGTCGTTGACCGCGTCGCCGATGCCGCCGCCGAGCGAATGCTGCTGATCGCGCCGATGTCGTTCGCAGGCAGCACCGCCAAGGCCGTGCTCATCGATTTGACGCTCGCCACCGCCGATATTGACCCGGCGAAACGCACCGCATTCATCGCGAAGATGAAAGAAGACCTGATTACGTCTGCGGACCAGGTTCGCCGGCGCGTCGCGATGACGACCGGCTCGGCGGAGGAGCTGGCGCTCGCCAGCGCGCTTTCGGCGCTGGCGCAGGCGGGGGACGAGCCGCGCGGTTCGCTGGCGTACCTGGCCAGCGCCAGCGGGGCGTCCTTGACCGAATCGGTGGTGTTGGTCGCGAGCCCGACTTTGCTTCAGCAGATCGCGCGGACGGTCTCGGAGCAGTCGCCGGGGCTACAGAAGCGTGATGGCGCGAATGTCGCCTGGCTGCTGGATCGCACGACCCTCGCCGCCGTCGCCGCCGCGGAAAACGACGTGGCGAATCCGCTCTCGACGGCGGTGTACGGGGCGCTGGCGTCGTTCGGCGGGGAAGTGGGGCGTCAGCTTGATGCGATCAAGTCGCTGGTCGGACGGTCCACCAGCTCCGCGGATCTGCAAAACCGTTTGATCGCCGAAAACACGATCTATCTTGAGGACAGTTCGCCTGCGACGCGCGTGCGCGCGTACGACTGGCTGAACCAGCGCGGGCTGGCACCCAAGGGGTTTGATCCGCTGGCACCGTCGCGCGAGCGCCGCACGGCGCTCGAAAAAGCCTACGCCGCTCCCATCACCGCCGCCGCCACCGGCACAACCGACGCCACCACGCAACCGAGTAACCGGCCATGAGCGAATCGACACCCGAACCAACATCCGAAACCACCCCGGTCGAACCCCCAAAAGGCGAACCCACGCCCGACCCAAAAAAGCCCACCCGCACGCGCGGCCAGAAGTGGCGACGACGGACGATCGTCGTGCTGGCGACGATCATTCTCTGCGCGGTCGCGGTGCGCGCGCTCGTGCCGCTGCTCCTGCCGACCGTCATGCGCAAGGTCGCGTCCAGCTACGGACTGACCGCCGACTACGACCAGCTTGACTTCAGCGTGCTGGGCGGCGACGTGGGTTTCTGGAATCTTCGGTTCACCCCCACCGAAGGCGGCGAACCAATCCTTACCATCGGCTACTGTCGCGGCAGCGTTTCAACAATGGGCCTGTTGCGGGGTCGGATCGACGTGGATCGTGCCGAGGCGGAGAACGCGGAGGTGACGGTCGAACGACTCCCCGACGGATCGATCCCGCTGCTGGCGCGATTTCTCCCGCCCGCGGCCCAAGGCGCGGTGGACACCGCCGCTGCCACCCAGCCGACCAACATCCCGCTCGAACCGCCTTTCTCGATCAAGGCGCTTCGCCTCCAGCACGCGCGGGCCCGGCTGGTCGATGGCGCGGTCGCGCCGACAACCGATGTGCGGTTCTTCCTCAGCCTGATCCTGAGCGACGTCGGCTCGCCGGACGTGCCCACGCAATTTTCGATCCAACTGAATTCGCCTGAACTGCTCGGCGCGCTTTACGTCGACGGCAGCGCGACGGCGCGCGACCGGCTGGTGAACGCGGATCTCAGTCTCCGCATGATCGGTCTGAATTTGCAGCCGCTGCGTACGTACCTCGCGGCGTTCGGGCTCACCCCGACCGCATCGGATTTGACCGCGCATGCCAAGGGCAAACTGACGATGACCCCCGCCGGCGGGGCGACGGTGAAGCCGGGTCAGCCCGTGAGCGCGGTTGCGATCAAGCTCGATCTGAACGACATCGACCTCGTCGCCGATTCCGCCAGCGCCGCAGCGGTCAAACGCGTGTCGATCGACATCCCGACCGCGGCACCCGGCGAGGTGCGCGTGAAGGAGATCGTGGTCGATGGCGTTCGCGCCTACGCCTGGCGTGACGCGCGAGGCCGCCCGGGGTTTGCGGGGATCGCGCTGGGTGCTGACGCGACGCCCGTCGTCAAAATCGACGAACCGCCTTCGCCGACACCCGCGCCCGCGCCGCTGGCATCCGGTTTCCCGATCTTGGAACTGGAGTCGCTGCTTGTGCGGGACGTGAAGCTGGAGTTCAACGACTACTCGCTGCCTGAATCGCCGGCGATTGCGCTACAGGTGTCGAAGATCGCGCTCTCGAAGATCAGCACCGACCCCGCCCACGCCGGCATCCCCGCTACGCTCGAAGTTCACGCCACCTCGAAAGGGCTGGCCGAATCGATCAACGTCACCGGCGACATCAGCGCCGCCACGCCGATCAAATCGATCGATCTCAAGGCCGGCGTCTACGGCATCGACGGTTCGGCGATCGATCCGTACCTCAAACCGCTTGGCATCACGCGCGCGATCCAAAACGGGACATTCGTGGCGCACCTGGTTTCGACGATCGAGCCGAAAGCGGACGGGTCACTCGTCGCGGGAATAAAGCTGAGCGACGTGCGATTGTCGGATGACAACAACGAGTGGTTCGCATTCCCGAGTGTGGATATCGACGACGTGCGGATTGCTGCGGACGCGAAGCGGATTCGGTTTGGAAGTATCGAGGTGAAGGGGCCGGCGCTGGGCGTGGCGCGCTCGAGCGACGGCGCGATCACGGCGGTCGGATTCACGTACGATCCGAAGACCGCGCAACCCACGCCGGCACGACCGGCGGCGGCGACGACGTCGGAACCGGCCACGCAACCCGCGGCGGCGCCGTTGTCGCTGCCGGTGGTGGAAATCGGGAAGCTGACCTGGTCGGACTTCGGTTTCAACGTCTACGACGCGATGAGCGAGCCGGCGGTGTCGTTCTCGCTGGTCGAGGTGAAGCTGGAGGTCGCCGACCTGACGCTGGACCCGAAGGCGACCGACGTGAATCCGGGAACGATCCATGCGGCGCTGGCGTCGCCGAAGAATATCGAGCGGCTGGAGATCAA
>JBBQQZ010000359.1:0-3841 GCA_038215325.1 Tepidisphaerales bacterium
TGATCCACATCTCTGAACTCTCCGACCGCCGCGTGCGGAGTGCCAGCGACGTGGTGAAGGTCGGGCAATCGACCGAAGTGCGCATCCTGGAAGTGGATCCGGAAAAGCGCCGGATTTCGCTGTCGATCAAGCAAGTCAGCGCCCCAGTGGCCGCTCCCGAACCGGTGGTCGTCGAAGCTTCCAAGAAACACAAAAAACCCAAGCAACTCCGCGGCGGGTTGGAATCGGGCTGGTTCAAGTAATTTCCAAGCTCCCTCTTCCTTGAGTGAGCTTCCTTGAGTGAGCCTCCACCTCGCCCGCGATCCGTTGGGTGCCATGGCTTGGTACGCCAAGCTATGGAAGGCCCGGCGAATGCGTCACGGACTTTTGGCGTACCTGGCCCGGATTGGGCGTCACCCCCGACAGAACGCTAACCATTGCTCGGTTTAAGGCTTTGAAGCTGCTTCCGCCAACTTGACAGAGGGTCTCCCTCCCCATAAATTACGTGGCTCAACGTGCGGCGGGCCGTCCCGCCGTGCGTTTTCATTAGATGAATGCCATGCCTGTGGTGCGATTGACGTGCCCGGGTTCGCTCGCGATCGAGCAGGAGTCAGTCGCCATGTTGCCCGTCCAACGCATCAGCAAGTCGCGTAAGCGCAAGCGTCGTTCGCACCACGCTCTCAAGCCCATTCAATACGTTAAGTGCCCCCAGTGCGGCAACGCCAAGTTGCCTCACGCCGCGTGCGCCAACTGCGGTTTCGTGAACCCGAAACTCTCCATCGAAGTCGCGACCGAACAGGCGTAAGCCGGCTTCAGGGCGTCCGACGTCCTCTAGTTAACAGGGATTGTCGCCCGCTTTTTCGGGCGCACAGAGGAGTTGATCGGTGCGAGCTGCCGTCGATGTGATGGGGGGCGACAAGGCCCCGGAAGCGATTCTGGCCGGGTGCTGGGAAGCGGCGAGCCTGCTCGACGCGGGGGACGTCATCCTCCTCATCGGCGACAAAGCCGTCATCGAACCCGCCCTCGCCAGCGCGCCGATTCCTGAAGACAAGCGATCGCACTACCAGGCCGTCTATACGACGCAGGTCGTCGCGATGGACGAATCGCCGGTCGAAGCGGTCCGCACGAAGCCGGACAGTTCGATCAGCGTGATGAACAAGATGGTCTCCAAAGGCGAGGCCGACGTCGCGATCAGCGCCGGCAACACCGGCGCGTGCGTCGCTGCCGCTCAGTTGCGCATGCGGCTTCTGCCGGGGGTCAGCCGGCCGGGTATCGCGATCATTCTCCCCACATTTTACGGCCCGGTCGTGCTCTGCGACGTGGGCGCGAATCCCGAACCCAAAGCCAAGCATCTGCAACAGTACGGCCTGATGGCGTCGGCGTATGCCCACGCCATCTGCGGCATCGAAAACCCCCGCGTTGGCCTGCTGTCGATCGGCGAGGAAGATTCCAAGGGCAACTCGATGACCAAGGAATCGCGCAAGCTGATGCGCGACGAGCCGCTGCTGAACTTCGTCGGCAACGTCGAAGGCAAGGACATCTTCAAAGGCATCTGCGACGTGGTGGTGTGCGACGGGTTCGTCGGCAACATCGTGCTGAAGTTTACCGAAGGGTTGTCGGAAGGTATTTTCCAGACGATCGTGAGTGAAGTGCAGGAATTCGATCCCGAGCTGATGGTGAACCTGAAGCCGGTGATGAAGAAGATTTACGCCAAACACGACTGGCAGGAATACGGCGGCGCGCCGCTGCTGGGCGTGGGCGGCTACTGCCTGATCTGCCACGGCCGCAGCGAGGCCAAGGCGATCAAGAACGCCATCCGTGTCGGCAAACAGTTGTGCGGCAGCCAGATCAACAAGAAGATCGTGGAACAGATCAGCAAGAGCATTCAGGTAGAAGAATAAGTTGCCAGTTGCCAGTTGAGCGTTGCCAGTAACACCAGACTGGCCGATCTTTCTGGCAACTACCAACTGGCAACTGGCAACTATGTCTCAATACTCCGCCATCATCACCGGGACCGGTTCTTACGTGCCGGAACGTCGACTGACGAACGCCGAACTGTCGGCGATGGTCAATACGAACGACGAATGGATCGTGCAGCGGACCGGCATCCGCGAACGCCGCATGGCGGCGGCGGATGAATCGACCGCGACCCTGGCCACCCACGCCGGCAAACGCGCCCTCGAAGCCGCGGGCCTACAGCCGGCAGATATCGACCTGGTCATCGTCGCCACCATCACCCCGGAAATGATGTTTCCGGCGACCGCGTGCGTCGTCGCGAGCCGACTGGGCTGCCCCAACCGCGCCGGCTTCGACCTGTCGGCCGCCTGTACGGGGTTCGTCTACGCCCTGCACACCGGTGCGGCATTTGTGCGCAGCGGGCAGTTCAAGAACGTGCTGGTCATCGGTGCCGAAACGCTCAGCCGCGTCACCGACTACACCGATCGCGGAAGCTGCATCCTGTTCGGCGACGGCTCGGGCGCGGTCGTGCTCAGCCGATCCACCGAACCCAACACCGGCTTCCTTCACGGCCTGCTCCACTCCGACGGCGGACCCATGTCCGATGCGATGCTGCTGAAACCCGGCAGCCGTCACCCGATCAACGCCGAACTCATCGCCGCCGGCGATCAGTTCATGAAACTCAAGGGCCGCGAGGTCTATAAGTTCGCGGTCAGCAAGTTCGAAGAACTCATCCGCGAAGCGATGACCACCTGCGAACTCACCCCCGAAACGCTCAGCCTCATCGTCCCGCACCAGGTTAACCAGCGCATCATCGACAGCGCGATGGAAAAACTCTCGCTCCCGATGGAGAAAGCCTACGTGAACATCGACCGCTACGGCAACACGTCGTCGGCGTCGATCCCGATCGCACTGGACGAGGCCGTCCGTGCCGGGAAGCTGAAAAAGGGCGATCACGTTGTTTTCGTCGCATTCGGCGCGGGCCTCACGTGGGGAAACGCGGTTGTACGGATGTAACCCAGTAGCACGGGCGTCCCGCCCGTGAGCTTTCACGGAAACGGGCGAGACGCCCGTTCTACTTTTTATGTCAATTACCTACATCCTTTGCCCGGGACAGGGCGCTCAAACCATCGGAATGGGAAAAGACTTTTACGAGTCGTTCCCCGAATCCAAGGCCATTTTCGATCAGGCGAACCAAGTCATCGGTTTTGACTTGGCGAAGATCTGCTTCGAAGGCCCGGAAGAAAAGCTGACCCAGACCGACATCAGCCAGCCGGCAATCTACGTTACCAGCGTCGCCTGCTACGCCGCCGCCAAGGCTGCGGGGAAGTTGGGGGATGGGCCGTTCGTTTACGCGGGCCTGAGCCTGGGCGAGTACACGGCGCTGCACCTGGCGGGCGTGTTCAGCTTCGAGGACGGCCTGAAGCTCGTCGCCGCCCGCGGGCGTGCGATGCAGGAGGCCGCCGTGACGACGCCCAGCACGATGGTTGCGGTCATGGGAGGCGACGAGGCCCAGATCACCAAACTTTGCGAGGACTGCGCTCAAGGCGAAGTGCTTGTCCCGGCGAACTTCAACGCTCCTGGCCAGATCGTGGTGAGCGGTTCCAAGCCCGCGTGCGCCCGATTCGCCGAAGCCGCCTCCGCCGCCGGCCTGCGGGCGATTCCGTTGACGGTCGCGGGTGCATTTCACTCGCCGATCATGCAGCTCGGTGCCGACCGCATGGCCGCTGAATTAGGTAGGGTGCGTTTCAACGCACCAATTTCTCCCGTCTACGCCAACGTCACCGCGAAGCTTCACACCGACCCTGAATCGATCAAGAAGCTCCTGGTTGATCAGATCGTCAAGCCCGTCCGCTGGGAGCAGACGATGGCTCAGGTAGCGAACAATGCCGAAGCGAAGTTCATC
>JBBQQZ010000360.1:0-3832 GCA_038215325.1 Tepidisphaerales bacterium
TTCAGCCCACCGTCCCAGACGACGCCAATCATGGTGGGCTGAAGCCCACCCTACAAAACTGCGGCAAAATCCACCCCCAGCAGTTCATCCATCGCCGATCGCAAAAACCACTGACGGTGAAGGCGCAGCTCGCTGCCCGGATCGATCAGCCGGTTGATCACCAGCAGTTGCAGCACCTTGGCCCACGGCACGTCGCCGCGCTGGTCATTGAGTTGTGTCTGCCAGAAAGACGATAGATGCAACCGGTCCCAGACCCAGCACCCCAGCCAGCAGTCGCCGAAGCTGCGCGGCCGGCGCAACTCCATCGATTCGAGCTGGACCGAAATCGAATCCGCCTCGCCCGGCGGCAGCGGCCGATCACCGGGGAACAAGCTCAATTGGCAATACTGCCCGCGCTGCTCGTCAAACACTTCAAGCGTCCGCCGCCACGCCTGCTGCTGGGAATCGTTGATCTCACCCAAGTACAAAACCTGGCGCTGGGTTGATCCACCGCCGGCCACGCGACGGTTCTCCACGAGGGTGAAGTACCGATGCGTTTTGCCATTCTTCCGGCGCTGGTTCTGCCGCAGGAACATGAACGACGTTATCGCACTTTGGCCGAAACCATTTCAAGACGGTAGGTCTCCACCACAGCGATCCGAGCATCCGCATCCGCGATCCCGGCTCAGAATCGCGGAAAAAAATGCCGAAATAGGCGAAGAATTGCTCCGAAGTGCGAAAGTCAGGCTAGCGCGGCAGCTTTCGCACGTCGATAACCGCCATCCCCGCGGCGGTGGCGGATTGGACGCCGAGGTTGGCGTCTTCGAACGCGAGGCAGAGCATCGGGTCAACGTTGATGCGCCGGGCGGCCTCCAGGAACACGTCCGGGGCCGGTTTGCCATGTGTGACGTCCTCCGCCGCCACCAGCGCGTCGATCTTGTCCCACAGGCCCAGCAGTTGCAGCGTCTTAGTCGCGATCCGCCGATACCCGCCCGTCGCCACCGCCATCGGCAGTTTGCCGTCGTAGGCGCGGATCACCTCCACCACCGGCTCGATCGGCAAGACCTCGTGCAGGGTTTGCTCGAACAGGATTTCTTTCTTCCTTGCCGTCTCCTCGACCGGCATGCTGTGGCCGTGACGGTCGTTAAGGATTTCGATGATCTTCGGCGTCGGCATCCCGCCGAACTCGTAAAACAGCGCCTCGGGAAACTCCACCCCATGCTCCCCCAACGCCACCACCCACGCCTTGTAATGCGCCGGCATGGTGTCGGCGATCGTGCCGTCGCAATCAAAAACGAGTCCGCGAATGTGTGGGGGGATGGGGATCATAGTTTTCTGGGAAAGTTGCCAGTTGCCAGTTCGTAGTTGCCAGTAAATGCTCGGCGTGGACCATCTTTAACTGGCAACTGGCAACTATCAACTGGCAACTATCCCGCCGCCATTGCAAAAACCGGCCTCCAATGGATGATCGATGCGGCATGAGCGACGAAACGGCGAAGAAAAAGAGCGAGACGAGCGTCAAGGACACGATTGAGTCGATCCTGGTCGCGTTTATCCTGGCGTTTATTTTCAGGTGCTTCGTCGTCGAAGCGTTCGTGATTCCGACCGGATCGATGGCCCCGACGCTGCTCGGGGCGCACATGGATTTTCGCTGCCCGGATTGCGGGTACCAGTTCACGTACGGATTCCACAACGAAAGCGAAACGTTCAGCATTCCCGACGCACTGAACGGATCGGTGGGCGTCCAGTGCCCCAACTGCGACTACCGCCTGCCCGCCGAGACGCCGTCGGACCCGGACAACGACGCGACCAACCCCCCGCTCCGCTACGGCGACCGCATCCTAGTCATGAAATACGTCTACCTCTTCGGCGGCCCGAAGCGGTGGGACGTGGTGGTCTTCAAGTCGCCGGTGACGAGTGTCGGCGATTACTCCGTCAACTACATCAAACGCCTCGTCGGCAAACCCGGCGAATCGCTGGCCGTCAGTAACGGCGATCTCTACGTCGCCGCGCCGGGCACCGACGGGAACGACCCCGCCAACTTCGTCGTCCAGCCGAAGCCCAAATGGGCGCAGGACGCACTGTGGCGGATCGTGTTCGACGCGGATTACGTCCCCCAGTCCGTCCGCGGCGGACAGATCATCCGCGACGCCCCGTTCAACTGGAAGCAGCCGTGGCGCCAAACCTCCGGCCAGGGGTGGAGCAACAATGACGAAGCAAACGGCGTCTCCCCGCGTGAATTCGCGTTCGACAACAAAAACGGCGAAGGCGTGCTGAGCTTTCACGCCGGCGATCGATCGACGCTCAACGGCGTAACCGACTGGCTGGCTTACAACCAGAACACCAGGACGCCGCCTCGGGCGGTGGGCGATCTGAAGCTCGAGTTCTTCGTGACCGGTCTTAGCGGCGACGGCGTCGTCCGCGGCGTGGTCAGCAAGCATTCCCAACGCGAAGGCGCCAGCCACGAGTTTATCGCAGAACTGTCGCTCAAAAAGCTCCGTCTGATCATGCGATCCGCCGCCGGCGACAAGGTGATCGGCGAGCGCGATATCGACCTGTCCGGCCATCACCATGTCTCCATCGAGAACGTCGACTACCGCGTAAGCGTTCGCGTCGACGACCATGAATTGCTCGCGACCACCCCGCAAGACTACCGCCCGGACCTGGCTGCGATCGTGAAGAACGGCGAACGCGCCTTCGATGGCAGTGCCCGGCTTGAGGCCGATCGCGTTGCCGCTCGCATCTCGCACCTGCGGATCTGGCGCGACATCTACTACCGCGAAGACAGCAGCGGCGGGCCGCGAATCCAGCGGGCGGTTGTGGATGGCACGTACTTCAATCCGGTGCATCTGGCTGAGAAAGAGTATTTCACGCTCGGCGACAATTCCGCGATGAGCCTGGACGGACGATTCTGGACCGACCCGATCGAACTGGAAGACGAGAACCTCAAGGCCGACGCCGGCGTGGTGCCCGAGCGATTCTTGCTCGGCAAAGCGTTCTTCGTCTACTGGCCTGCCGGGTACAAGCCGGTGAGCGCGATCTCGCTGCGTGCGGCCCCGAATTTCGGCAATATGCGGTTCATCCGGTAAGAATGAGATTGCCGATTGCCGAACTGAATGTGCAATTCATTCGGCAATCGGCAATCGGCAATCCATCTGAACTTTCAATTCCTCCAGAACCATTCGAGATCAGCCGGCCGCGCCGATACGATGTAAGCGATGAATGAGATCGTCGTACAAGATCCCGCCCTGCGGCCCATCGCCGAGAAGGTGCTCGCTGGCGAATGGCTGAGCGAGGCCGACGGCGTCGCGCTCTACGCCAGCCGCGATCTCCACGGCATCGGCCGGCTCGCCAACCATGCCTGCGAGGCCCAGCACGGCAACGTCGCCTACTACAACCGCAACCGCCACATCAATTACACCAATGTGTGTGCGCTAAGTTGCAAGTTTTGCAGCTTCTACCGCAAAAAAGGCGAGGCCGGCGCGTACGAGATGAGCGTCGACGAGTGCATCGCCGCCGCGCGGACCGCAGCGGATGCGGGCGCGACCGAGGTGCATATCGTCGGCGGGCTGCACCCGTGGCTGAAGTTCGATTACTACACCGACATGCTCTCGGGCATCCGCCGTGAATGCCCGGAACTGCACCTCAAGGCCTTCACCGCGATCGAGATCGTCCATCTGTCCCGCATCGCACGGATGAGCGTTCGCGACGTGCTGATCGCGCTCCGCGAAGCCGGCCTCGGCTCCCTCCCCGGCGGCGGCGCCGAAATCTTCGACGACCGCGTCCACGACGAGGTCTTCAAAGGCAAAGTCCGCGAGGACAAGTGGTTCGACGTCCACCGCACCGCCCACGC
>JBBQQZ010000361.1:0-3826 GCA_038215325.1 Tepidisphaerales bacterium
ATTCGTGAAGATTCGTGGACTCAACCTCTTATTGAATCAAGTTGGTCGCGTAGGTTGGTGAGCTGTTCGCGGCTGGGGGCCTGTCGTTCGAGCCAGGTGATGGCGGACTCGATTTGGGTGCGGGCGAGGGCTTCGTAGCGGGTGGCGATGGTGCGGTTGGTGGCGCGGGTTTGGCTGGCGACTTCGTCGGAGATTTTTTCGGTGAGCCAGGTGAACGCGGAGTACCCGCCGAGGATCATGAGGTCGAGGTGGCCGAAGAACGCGCCGTGGGTAACGCACACGATCGCGAGCAGATACGGCGCGGCCTCGGAGTATTTGTTCAGCCCGCCTGCGCCGGGGATGACTTTCAATAGCTTGTTCAGGATCGCGGTATCGCGCGGCGCGGCGTTCCACTTGGTTTCCAGCCACGCCTTCAATTTCCCCAACTCCTCATCGACGATATTCCCGGCCGAGTTTGTGGGGATTTTCCAGGTGGGGGTGTCGAGGCGGACTTGGTCTTTCAGCAGATCGTCGATGCGGCTTTGCAGCGACTGGAACTGATCGACCACGATCGACCGAAAGTCCGGCGATTCGGGCTTGGCGACGTCGTTGACGCCGGGGAGCGCGAAGTCGCCGGTCTTGGTCCAGGTCCACATCGATTTGGGCAGGCGGACGAGCATCGACGGGACCGACCGCACGCGATCGAGCATCCGCTGCGGGCCGATCAGGTAGAGCACGCTCTTTTCGCGCAGCCGGCGCTGGAGCTGCTGGGTGAGCGGATGGACGTTCACCTCGATCGCGTCACCCGCCAGCGTGCGCAGCGCCGCGATCGCGCGGTCGATGCGCGTGCGATGGTCGAGCATCGGATTGAGGAGTTGGTCGTTGATTCTCCCCAGAACGTCCATCACGCGGGCACGCTGGGCTTCTTCGTTGGGAACGATTTTGAGTGACACGAGCCTCGAAGGCGCAAGCGAGGCGTCGGGCGCGGGTTGCCAGGTGGAATCGTCCCGCGCCATCGCCAGGACGATCGGATTGTTCACGCCCGATCGCGCCAGCAGCTTGGCGTAGTCGTCGACGGCTTCGGATTCGTCGACTTTGTTCATGACGAAGAGCGTCGCGAGCCCGTAGCGTTGTGCGAGCCGGTAGTACGGCTGAAGCTCGGGCATCTGGTATTTTTCAGGCGTGACCAGGAAGATCACCCCGTCCGCCCAGCGAAACACGCGGTCGGCGGCGGCGTGGTGGTCGGTGAGTTCGCCGTCGATGTCGGGGGTGTCGATGAGTGTGAACTGCTGTAGCAGCGGCTGGGCGGATTTGACGAGTGTGATGCGGTCAGATTTGCCGCGCGCGGGGGATTCTTCGGCATCGACGTGGATCAGCGACCCAAACCCGGCCGGGAGGGTATCCGACGTAATCGCGATCGGCCCGGCGGTGAACGTGCGGCGAAAGCTGGTCGCGGTGAGGTCCGCCGGCGCGTCATCGGTGCGGAGCAGGCGATTGACGACCGTGCTTTTGCCCGTCCCGGTCCCGCCGATCATCGCCAGGAGGGGTTTGTCGGTTTCCGTGCGCGAAAGGTGAAACATCGCCGCCGACAGGTCGCTCTTGACGCGATCGGCGTTCGGCGAGTCGAAACGCGAAACCGACGCCAGCAAACGTTCGAGCGGTCCCTGAATCTGCGAAATCCATCCCTTCACGCGACCGATCCTACCGCATTTGTGACCGCAGCGGCAGCGTGATAGCCTGCGACCTTCGCATGGACCGTCGCTCGCGTACGCTTCTGATCGTGCTGCTCCTGGCCGCGCTGGGGGTCCGCCTTGGGTGGGGGCTGTCGCGCCCGTCGGACGAGGGGTCGTTGGCGGCGCTGCCGGATCAGAATGAGTACGTGCAGATCGCGCGCAGCTTGCTTGATGGCAGGGGTTTATCCTTTTATGACGACAGCGTGAAGCAGGTCGTTTACGCGTACCGCATGCCGGGGTATCCGCTATTCGTGGCAGCGTGCGGGGGGAAGGTGGTCGTCGTTCGGGTCGTGCAGGCGGTGGTGGACACGACGACGGTGCTGGCGGTGTTTTTCTTGTGCCCACTCCCGCGGACTGGCCGGGGCGGAACGGGACTGATTGCCGCGGCGCTGGTGGCGTTCAACCCGTATCTGATTTATTTCTCCGCCACCGTCCTCAGCGAAACGCTGTTTACCGCGATGCTGGCCTGGGGGATGTTCCTGATGGTGCGAACGAACCGGTTGGCGTACGTGAGCGGCGTAATCCTCATGGCGCTCTCGGTTTACGTTCGCCCGGGCGCGATCGGGTTGCCGGTGGTGCTGGCGATCGGGGCGCAGTTGGTGCGCGTGGTTCCGTCTGGACGATCCTTCTGGCGCGTGCCTGCCGGGACGCTGGCGATCGGGGTGCTGGGGCTGGCATTGTTGCCGTGGGGGCTGCGAAACCGATATCACGAACAGGTCGGTGCGTGGGTTTTCACCACCACCAATGGCGGAATCACGCTTTTTGACGGGTTGAACGAGCGGGCGGACGGGTCGAGCGACCAGTCGTGGTTCCGGCGCTGGCCGGAGCTGCAGTCGATGACGGAAGTCGAGCGGTCGGCGTACTTCGGGCGCCAGGCGAAGCAGTTCGCGATGGAGAACCCGGATCGGGCGCTCTGGCTGGGCTGGCGGAAGGTGCTTAGGACGTGGTCGCCGATTCCGTTGAGCGCCGAGTACGGATCGAATCGTATGTATGTGCTGGCCGGGGTGGTTTTCGCGGTTCCGCTGTTTGTGCTGACGGTAGCGGGCCTGTGGTATGGCCGGGTCAGCCGGTCGTTAAAGCTGTATCTGCTGCTACCGGCGATATACTTTACGCTCGTGCATGCCGTGACCGTCGGCTCACTCCGCTATCGCGTGCCCGCCGACGCGCCGATGGCAATAGTGGCGGCGATTGGTGTGGCAACGATGATCGGACGCAGACGAAGTGGATGAAGGAAGTTCAGGAAATAGGAGGCAGGAGACAGGAGACAGGAGACAGGAGACGGGAGACAGGAGACGGGAGAAAAAAATAAGAAACAAGAGACAAGAGACAAACAACGCCCAAAGTCCAAATCTCAAAGCTGGAGAGCGCGCACTTTGGAGCTTTGCGTTGTGCTCACTTGTGATTTGTTTGTCTCTTGTCTCTTGTTTCTTGAGCCTTGAGTCTTGTCTTATCTCTTGACGTGATCCGATTGCCCGCATGACCGAACCCGCGACGATCCAGATCGAGCAGCTCTTCGACCGCGCCCAGCGGCCGACCGCGTCGAGCGTCGGACGATCGCGATTTCGCACCGTCGGAACCTTCTTCGTGCTCGTCATCCTCGTCGTCCTCATCGGCGGGTACCTGTTCGTGACCGATCCGGATCGCGTTCGCAACATCTCCCAGAAATACCTCTCTCAGCTCACCGGCGGGCCAGTCAGGGTCGAGCGGGCGTCGCTATCGATCTTTGAAGGTTTGCGACTGGATGGCATTCGCATCCAGGTGGACGATTCCGCCAAACCCGAGTCGCTGCTGCTGGAAGCCAAGTCGCTTCACATCGGCTACAACCCGGCGGCGCTGCTGTTCGGGCGGATTGAGGCCACGCGCATCGTGGCGCTCGAGCCCCGCGTTCACCTGGTGGAAAATCTGGACGCCGGACTCTGGAACTTTCAACGCCTCGACAAGCCTTCTTCGCCCGTTGCGCCAGGCCGATTCTCAGGCGGCGCGCGTCCGATGAAGCTGCCGGAGATCGTCCTGCGCAACGCCCGTGTGGATTACGCCCAGATCGCGCAGCAGCGATGGAGCAACGTCGGCACGATCACCATCGAAGGCCAGCTTACGCCCGACTTGCAGAACAA
>JBBQQZ010000362.1:0-3826 GCA_038215325.1 Tepidisphaerales bacterium
TTTACGCGCGGGACGACCGAGTCGATCAACCTCGTCGCCGCTTCGTGGGGTCGCGCGTTTCTGCAACCGGGGGACGAGGTCGTCGTCTCGGCGCTGGAGCACCATTCGAACATCGTGCCGTGGCAGATGATCTGCCAGCAGACCGGCGCCAAGCTCCGCGTCATCCCGATGAACGATAACGGCGAACTGATCCTCGAAGAGTTCGCCGCCATGCTGTCGAGCAAGCTGAAGATGGTGGCGGTCACGCAGCTATCCAACGCGCTGGGAACGGTGGTGCCGGTGGAGCAGATCATCGAGATGGCGCACAGTGTCGGCGCGAAGGTGCTGATCGACGGGGCGCAGTGGGTGGCCCACGCGCCGACCGACGTCCGCGCCCTCAACGCCGATTTCTACGTCTTCTCCGGCCACAAGCTCTTCTCGCCCACCGGCATCGGCGTGCTCTACGGCAAGCGCGAACTCCTCGACGCCATGCCCCCGTACCAGGGCGGCGGCGACATGATCGAGCAGGTCACGTTCGGCAAAACGACCTACGCGCCGCTGCCGAACAAATTCGAAGCCGGCACGCCAGATATCGCCGGCGCGATCGGGCTGGCGCACGGGATCGAATACCTACAGCACATCGGCCTCGACGCGGTACGCGAGTACGAGCACGAACTGCACACGTATCTGAATGACCGCATCAGCGCGATCAAGGGCGTCCGCATTGTTGGCACGGCGACGCATAAGGCGAGCGTCGTGTCGTTCCTGGTGGATGAGCCGAAGATGTCGCACCATGACGTGGGCGTAATGCTCGATCTGGAAGGCATCGCCGTCCGCACCGGGCACCATTGCTGCCAGCCGATCATGGATCGCTTCGGAATCCCCGGAACGGCGCGGGCGAGCATCGCGCTCTACAACACGCGCGAAGATATCGACCAACTGGTCGCCGCGCTGGAGAAGATCATCGCCACCGCCAAGCCCAAGGCCGCGCCCGTCGCTGCGGGCGCGGTGCGGTTTCCCGATCCGGTCGCGTCCTCCCCCGACGAAGCGGCCGAGGAATTGATCGAGACGTTTGCGATGTTCGATGACTGGAAAGACCGCTACCAGGTCATCATCGATTTCGGCGAGAAACTGCTCCCGATGTCGGCGGAGATGAAGAGCGAGATGACGCGCGTCCACGGCTGCCAGAGCACTGTCCACATGTTCGCCCGCAAACGCCCGGCCACCGTCGATTCGCTCGACTTCCTCGCCGATAGCGACGCGGACTTGGTGCGCGGACTTGTCGCGCTGTTGCAGCGTGTCTACGCCGGCCAATCGTCGCGGGCGATCCTGGCGTTCGATGTCGATGGCTTCTTCAAGCGACTCGGCCTTGAAGACCACCTCAGCATGGGCCGTCGCAACGGCCTGGCCGGGATGGTCAAGCGCATCCGCGCCCACGCAAACCAACTCGTGACGATGAGCGGCTGATGAGGCCACGGGTGTGAACCCGTGTGTCTTCCATGTGACGACACGATGACGAAGACACGCACGGGTTCACACCCGTGGCCTTACAGAGGAATCGACCATGCCCGACCGCAAACCCCTGAGCGTCATGAATCCCAACGACAAGGTCGAGCAGCTCCGCCAGGCCTTCGCGGCCGAGCCGTCGGCGAAGAAGATGAGCGATGAATCACTCATCGATCGCGCTGCCGATTCCACGCTCTCCGATCGCCAGAAGGTGCTGAAGGAGAAGGTGATCGATGCCATCCGCACGGTGTACGACCCGGAGATACCGGTCAACGTCTACGACCTCGGGCTGATCTACGGCATCGACATCGACCCGGAGAACCGCGTGAAGGTGACGATGACGCTCACCGCGCCCGGCTGCCCGGTGGCGGGGCAGATCGTCGCGGAGGTGGAGAAGAAGGTCGAGGAAGTCGACGAAGTAAAGTCCGGCGACGTCGAACTGGTCTTCGAACCGCAATGGACCAAGGAACGCATGAGCGAAGCGGCGCTGCTGGATCTGGGATTGATTTGATATCTTTGGGTCGGAGGTCGGGGGTCGTGAGTCGGAGGTCGGGGGTCGTGAGTCGGAGGTCGGGGGTCGGGGGTCGGAGGTCGCAAATCACGAGTTTCGACGCCCACAACCAACGACTCACCACCCACCACCCACGACCCACCACCCACCACCCACGACCTACCCAATAAAACACCCCGCCCGGTGGTGGCCGGGCGGGGTGTGTCTGAAACGAGGCTTTCGGCGGGGTTCTTAGCGTTTCCGACGCGCCTTCTTAAGCTTCGAGGAAGCCAGGCCAAGCCGAGCGAGCATGCCGTCAAAGGCACCCGTCAACTTACCCGCATTCCCCGGCCGCGAAGTGCGCCGGACGCTGCCTACCGAACGATACACAGTCTTGGTCACAAGAGCTCCTTCCTGTAAGACCGAGATAGAACGTACCACACAGACACGACTTAGGTCGCGGAGGGGCGGCGTTCGTAACATCCGATAATGACGCGTGTGGCGTGATGAGTGTGACGTGAAAACGGCCTCTCCTTTCACGCCACACTCATCACGCCACACGCGTCCAACGCTATCGGCCACAGTCCAATTCTGATAGAACCACCCTCCCATGATCGACCTGAAAGACCTCCGCGAAACCCCCGACCGTTACCGCAAAGGGGCGGCCGACAAGAACGTTAAAGTCGATATCGACGCTATCCTCGATCTCGACGGCAAACAGCGCACGGCCCAACAGGAATTCGAAAAACTGCGCGCCGAGCAGAACATCGCTTCGCAGCAGATCGGCAAGCTGAAAGACCCCGAGGAAAAGAAGGCCGCCGTCGCGAAGGTGGGGTCGCTGAAGACGTCCGTGAAGGACGCCGAGGATCGCGCGCGCCAGCTTGAGCTGCAACTCCATCAACTGCTGCTGCAAGTCCCGCAGCCGCCGGACGCGGACGTACCGGTGGGGCGCGATGCGAGCGATAACGTCGTGCTCTATCGCTGGGGCGAGCCGACCAAATTCGACTTCAAACCCAAGAACCACATCGAGCTGGCGGAGAAGCTGAAGATCGTTGACTTTGACGCCGGCGTGAAGATCGGCGGATCGCGCTCCTACATGCTTTTGGGCGCGGGTGCCGAACTGCACAACGCCGTCCTGCGCCTGGCGGTGGACATGATGGTCCACGAGAACGGCTTCACGCAGGTGACGGTTCCCGTGCTGGTGCGTGAGGAAACGATGCTCGGCACCGGCTTCTTCCCCGCCGGCCGTGAGCAGGCGTATCACGTTTCCGAGGACGACCTGTTCCTCACCGGCACCGCCGAGGTCGGTCTCACCGCGCTGCACATGGGCCAGACGCTGGATGAGTCCGACCTGCCGCGCAAGTACGTCGCCGCCAGCACCTGCTTCCGCCGCGAGGCCGGCACCTACGGCAAGGACACCGCGGGGCTCTATCGCGTCCACCTGTTCGACAAGGTCGAGCAGGTCGTCATCTGCAAGAACGACGTCGAAGAGAGCAAGCAGTGGCACAAGAAGATGCTCAGCTTCGCCGAGACGCTTTTGCAGCGGTTGAAGCTGCCGTACCGCGTCATCCAGTGCTGCACCGGCGACATCGGCGTGAAAAACGCCGCCATGTTCGACGTCGAAACCTGGATGCCCAGCCGCTACGACGGCAAGGACGACGCCACCGGCTTCGGCGAAACCCACAGCGCCAGCCGCCTGTACGAATTCCAATCCCGCCGCTTGAACCTCCGCTACAAAGGCACCGACGGCAAGATCCGCTTCTGCCACACGCTGAACAACACCGTGGTCGCCAGCCCGCGTTTCCTGATCCCGATCCTCGAGAACTACCAGAACGCCGACGGCACGATCAC
>JBBQQZ010000363.1:0-3812 GCA_038215325.1 Tepidisphaerales bacterium
CAATGACTTCGCCAACCGAATGCGCCGGCGCGCCCAGATACGCTTCGATCACCTTCTCGTCACACTGCACGCTTTGCGGCGAGCCGCAGGCGATGACCTGGCCGTGGTCGAGGACGGTGATGCGCTGGCACAAGTCCATCACCACGCCCATGTCGTGTTCGATCAGCAGGATCGCGATCGGGAAGTCGGCCAGCACCTGGCGGATCAGGCTCTTGAGCGCCACCTTCTCATTCGGGTTCATCCCGGCGGCGGGTTCGTCGAGGAGGAGGATTTTGGGGTCGGTCGCCAGGGCGCGGGCGATTTCAAGCCGGCGCTGGTCGCCGTAGGGGAGGTTGCTGGCAGTTTCGTCAGCACGCAGCGCCAGGCCGAAGCGGTGGAGCAGGTGCATCGCGTGCTGGCGAATCTGCTTCTCGTCCGCGAAATGCCAGGGCGATCGAATCAGCGCGCCGAAAAGCGAATGCCGCGCCCGCAGGTGGCAGGCGATGCGGACGTTGTCCAGCACGGTGAGGTCTTTGAACAGCCGGATGTTCTGGAACGTCCGCGCGATCCCCAGCGCCGTGATCGCGCTGGGCCGCTTGCCGGAGAGACGTTTGCCATTGATCGTCATCGTGCCGGCGTCGGGCTTGTAGACGCCGGTCAGCAGGTTGAAGATCGTCGTCTTGCCCGCGCCGTTGGGCCCGATCAGGCCATTGAGTTCGCCGGTCTTGATCGAAATCGAAAAATCACTAACCGCCGTCAGGCCGCCGAAGCGCTTGGTGATGTCGCAGATATCAAGTTGGGCGACGCTCACAGGCTCACCCGCTTTCGCTTGAAAATTTCCCAGAGCTCTTTGGTTCCAAGGAGTCCCTTCGGACGCAGGATCATCACCAGGATGAGGAGGATCGAGTAAAGGATGAGCCGGTACTTTGCGAACGCTTCGGCTTGCAGCGCCTCGGGCAGGTACGTCAGCACGATTGCGGCGATGATCGCGCCGCTGACCGATCCCAGCCCGCCGAGCACGATGATTACGACGATCTCAAGCGACTTCATAAACGCCAGTTCCGACGCGTTGATCGTCCCCTGGCTGCTGGCGGTCAGCGCCCCGGCGATGCCCGCAAAGAACGCTGAGATGACGAACGCCTGAACCTTGTACCGCGTCGTTCGCACGCCCATCGCCTCGGCGGCGATCTCATCCTCGCGGATTGAGAGATACGCCCGGCCGTGGGTGGAATACTTCAGCCGCAGCGCCACCAATGTCGTAATGCCCACGAACAGGTAGACCCAGAAGAGCGAGCCGTACTTGGGGATGAAGTTGAGCCCGACCGCCTCGCCGAACCCGCCGACGATCTGGCTGGCCTCGGGCTCGAACGGCCTTCGAAGGTCGTTGACGAACAGCGTCTCGCCCATGATAACGCGCGATTTAATCTGCGGCCCGGAGCTTTCAAAGCAGATGCGGACGATCTCGGCGAATCCCACGGTCACGATCGCCAGGTAATCGCCGCGCAGGCGAAGCGAAGGCAGCCCGACGACCAGCCCGATCACCGCCGCCACGCACCCGGCGGCGAGGCAGACGCCGAGGAAATAGAGGTCGCCTTGCGTGAACCACGCCGCGTCCGCGCCGAACTTTTCCAGCGGCCGGGTGAAGCTGAGAATGCCCGCGATCGACTCGCGCGTGCCGAACCAGTGGATCGATCCGTAATACAGCAGCGACCCGGCGATAAAGCCGCCGAGCGACAAAAACCCCGCGTGCCCGATCGAAAACTGCCCCGTGAACCCGTTCACGATATTCAGCGACACCGCCAGTATGATCGCGATCCCGATCTGCGTGAGCTGGTTGATCCAGTACCCGTTATCCACCGACCCCACGCCAAAATGCACCGCCAGCGCGATCGCGATCACGATCAAGGGCGGGAAGATCATTCGTATCGCGGTGGGCATGGTTTTAATGGGACACAGATTTCACAGATGGGCACAGATCGGCACGGATAAGGAATGAAATGGGGAATGGAATTATCATATCAGTCATTTTATAAACTGATCTGCATTCATCCGTGCTCATCTGTGCCCATCTGTGAAATCTGTATCCCATTCAAACCTTCTCCACCGTGGATCGCCCGAACAACCCGGAAGGGCGGATCAGGAGGATGATGATCAGGATCAGGAAGCAGTAGACGTCGCGATACACGGTGGTGTCGAACGTGATCTGGTTGGGGAAGAACTGCCTTGCGCCCGCGCCGAAGCGTTCGAGGATGGCGATCAAAAACCCGCCCGCCATCGCGCCGCGGACATTGCCGATGCCTCCCACGACGGCGGCGATGAACGCTTTCAGGCCCAGCAGCACCCATGTGTTGCTGGCGGGCTGCTGGATGGTGGGGTACTTCATCGCGAACAAAACGCCCGCAGCGCCCGCGAGGGCGCCGCCGATGATGAAGGTGACATCGATGACGCGGGTGACGTTGATGCCCATCAGGCTCGCGACTTTGTCGTTGAACGACACCGCCCGCATCGCCCGGCCGAACTTCGTGTGGAAGATCAGCACGTCCAGCCCCAGCATCAGCAGCAGCGCCGCGATGATCGCGGCCACGTCCATCAACGACACCTTCACGCCGATGATCTCGAACAATTGCGGGTTCGCCAGGATATTCGGCATCGGCTTGGGGTCGGTCCCGATCGCCCAGGGCAATTGACCGACATTTTGCAGCAGCAGCGATACGCCGATCGCGGTGATGAGCACATTCAGCTTCGGCGCCCCGCGCAGCGGCTTATACGCCAGCCGCTGGATGAGGAACGCCAGCGTGCCGCAGACGAGCATGGAGGCCGGGATGATCAGCAGAATTTCATACCCTTGCGGCTGCACCCCTGTGATCGCCGACAACCCCATCAGGCCCGCCGTCAGCAATCCCGTCCACGCGCCGATCGCGAAGACGTCGCTGTGGGCAAAATTAATGAACCCGAGCACCCCGTACACCATCGTGTACCCCAGCGCGATCAACGCATAAAGCGCGCCGAGCGTGAGAGCGTCGAGAAGCGTTTGGAGAAACAGGGCGGGCATGAAAAAGGAGCCGGTAGTCAGGAGCCAGTAGTCAGGAGTGGGTCTCCTTCTGGCTCCTGGCTCCTGGCTTCTAGCTCCTAACTTTAAGGCTTTACCGACGTCACGTAGCTCGGTTTCCCGTCCTTGAAGGTCAGGATGACGGCGGGTTTGCGGGCGTTGCGTTCTTCGTCGATGGTGATGCTGCCGGTCACGCCTTTGAAGTCTTTCACGGCCGCGAGGTTGTCGGCGATTTTTTTCGGGTCGGTGCTGTCGGATTTGTCGATGGCGTCGAAGAGGATGTTGGCCGCGTCGTAGCCGAGTGCGCTCCAGACGTTGACGGTTTCGTTGGGCAGGGTTTTTTTGGCATTGGCGAGGAAGGTTTTGCCGGCCTCGCTGGAGCTGTCGCCGGGGTCCCAATGGTTGACGTAGTAGCAATCGGTCAGCACGTCGGCCGGGGCGACGTTTTCAACATCCGTCCAGCCGTCACCGCCGAGCATGGGAATTTTAACGCCGGCGTCTTTGGCCTGCCGCAGGACGTTGCCGAGGTCGTTGTAATAAGCGGGGACGAAGACGACATCGGGCGAAGCGGTTTTGATGGCGGTGAGCTGGGCGGAAAAATCGGTGTCGCCGGAACTGAAGGCCTGCTCGACGGCGATTTTCCCGCCCGTTGCTTTGAAGGCCGCGGTGAAACTGTCTTTCAATCCCACCGAATACGCCTGCTTGCGGTCGTATAAAATCGCGGCGGTTTTCCACTTCTTTTCTTCGGCGAACTTCGCGGCATACAGGCCCTGCAAATCGTCGG
>JBBQQZ010000364.1:0-3776 GCA_038215325.1 Tepidisphaerales bacterium
GCCGGTGAGGTGAAGCAATCTTGTGTTGAGCAGCCGCGCCCAATCGATGCGATCCGGCGACATCGCCACCGCGCACGAATCGGCCCGGTCGTAGGTCACGCGCACGGGAGTAGGGGGTGTTTCGAGTTCCACGTAGAACGATCCGACCCGGCCGGTGTTACACCACTCGACCAGCGACAGATCGACGTTCGATCGCCGCAGGACGCTAGCGATCAATCGTCCCGGCGGATTGTCGGGCAACCGGCCGCACCAGGCGACGCGCCGGCCCAAGCCCGCCCGCGCGCTGGCGACGTTGCTCTCGGCGCCTGCGGGGCGAATGTCAGCGTGTGTCGACGTTTCCAGCGCCTGCCCCGGAGGTGTGCTGATGCGGAGCATCGTTTCGCCGATCGTGGTGACGTCGTACGGATCAGACATGGATCGCCGCCTCCCACGCATCCCGCATGGTTTTGCAGCGGAGGGTGATTTCATCGAGAGACTGCGTCGGCCCGGAGACCAGCGACGAACCGACCGCCACCGCAAACGCGCCGGCGCGCTTCCACGCCGCGATATTCCGCGCGCCGATCCCGCCGGTCGGAACAAATTCGATGTCATTCAACGGCGCGCGAAGCGCCTTGAGGTAGTCGGGCGTGAGGGTATCGCACGGGAAAAGCTTGAGCAGTCGGCACCCCATCGCGGCTGCCTGCATCGCTTCGGAGGGGGTGAAGACGCCCGGCAGATGCAGGACGTTCATGGCGGTGGAGCGTTCGACCGACGCGCGATCAAAGCCTGGCGAAATCAGGAACTGTGCCCCGGCGGCGACGGCGCGGTCAACGTCGTCGGGCGTGCGAACCGTCCCCGCGCCGATCAGCATCGCGTGCCCGATCTCCTGACGCAGCATCGCGATGTGCTCCAGCGCGCTGTCGCTATTGAGCGTCACTTCCATCGCGGTCACTCCGCCATCCCGCAAGGCTTGGGCGACGGAGAGAATCTGCCGGGAATCAAACGTCCCGCGCACGATCGCGATGACGCGGCTGCTGCGGATATGCTCGGCGGTGTGGTCGGTGGGGGGGCTTGTCATGGTGAGCTTTCTACCAGTTGGCGACCGATCCGTCTTCCCGGCGCGTCTGAGGCGGTTCCCAGGGCTTGTACGGATATTTCTTCGCTTCCTTCGGATCAAACTCAATCCCCAGCCCGGGGCGCGTGGGCGGGACGAAATAGCCGTCTTTCCATTCCATCTGGTGCTTGAACACTTCCGGCAAAGTCCCCGGCAGGCCGGGCTGTTCCATGATGCCGAAGTTCGGACACGACAGATTGAAGTGTACGCAAGCCGCCGTCGATACCGGACCCAGCGGATTGTGGACGGCAAGGCGGATGTGGTGCGCCTCGCACCAGCCGGCGATCTTTTTCGATTCGGTCAGCCCGCCGACCAGGCACGGATCAAGCCGGCAGTAGTCGATGAGGTCTTCTTCGATCAGCGTGCGAAACTCCCACTTTGACGCGCACTGCTCGCCGGCACCGATCGGCACGTGAATGTGCGGGCGCAGGGCGCGGTATTGGTCGAACGTTTCGGAACGGAGCGGGTCTTCAAAAAACAGCGGGTCATACTGTTCCAGCGCCCGGCCGAGCCACACGGCTTCGGGGAGTTCCAGGCGCGTGTGGGCGTCGATGATGATCTCGATCTCCGGGCCCACCGCCTCGCGGATGGCGGCAAAGTATTCGAGGCCCTTGCGCATGACCTTGCGCGGTTCGACGGTATTCCCATCGATCGGCGGGCCGAAGCGGAGCGCCTTCCATCCGGCCTTGACCATGCGTTGCGCGGCTTCGACGGTCGATTCGACCGTTTTGTTATCGCCGACGTGTCCGTAGCAGAGCACCTTGTCGCGCGTGAGCCCGCCGAGCAGTTGATAGACGGGGAGGTTGAGTGCCTTGCCCTTGATATCCCAGAGCGCGATATCGATCGCCGACATCGCTGATGCCTGCACGCGCTGGGCGGGGAAGAATGCCCCGCGCGACATCGCCTGCCACAGGTGCTCGGTCCGCATCACGTCCTGGCCGATGAGGATCTGCTTCCAATGCTCGATCACCCCCATCACCGCCATCTCCCGGCCGGAGAGCCCCGACTCCCCCACGCCGCTGATGCCGGCGTCGGTATGGACCAGCACGAGCAGATAATTCCGAAACCCGTTGTGAGCGGGGATGGCTTCGATATCGGTGATTTTCACGGGCGGCAGCTCCCTGATATTGCGCTATTTGCAGCGGAAGAAGGAATGCTAATCCGCGCCGAGGCAAGTTTCCATGCTCGGCGGCGCACATTGACGCACACGCCGGAACTTGCAGGGTTGCCCCCCGTGTGCGCCGCCGGTATCGTCCGGCGATCATGCGGATCGCTTCCCTCGCCATTGTGTCCATGCTGCTGTCGTCGATGACCCTGGCGCAATCCGCGCCCGAGAGCGTCTACGCGCCGCCGGAGTTGCCGACCGAGGCCGACGGGACGAACCTGGGCGCGGTTCACATGGAGCTGTCGCTCACGTATTTTACCGATTACGTCTATCGCGGCGTCGAGGTGTTTGAAGTGCCCGGGCCGGAAGATCAGCTCAACTTGCAGATCGACAGCAAGGTGTCGTTCGATCTGGGGAAATTGCCGCACCCGTTCGTGAGCGTCTTTGTGAACGTGGCGGAGGACGACCCGATCAGCGATTTCCAGGAAATCCGCCCGGTCGTCGGGTTCGATTGGACCGTTAAGCCAGTCGTGGTTTCCGCCGGCTACGTGGGATATATCTATCCCGATCGCGACGACCTGAGCACGAGCGAGGCGTTCCTGAAAATTGCGCTCGACGAGAACGTCCTCTTCGGCGGGCAGACCGTGCCGGCGCCCTATGTGAAGGGGGCGTACGATTTCGATCTCTACGACGGCATGTATCTCGAGGCGGGCATTGAGTACAAGCTGAAATTTGAAGACATCGGCCTGACGCTCAATTTCATGGGCAACATCGCCTACGTGAGCGGCTGGAAGTCCCAGATCGAAACCGACACCGGCCCGCTGCCCGGCTTCTTCACCACGACCCTGACCGACGAAGACACCATCGACGGCCTCCAGCACTGGCAAGTCGGCGTCGTCGGCGAATACTCGCTCAACGACCTCTTCAACTTCTCCACCCGCTACGGCGACTGGTCCCTCCGCGGCTACCTGTTCTACACCACCGACTTCGACGAAAAAATCAACGCCACCGACCAAATCTGGGGCGGCGGCGGGATCACGTTCCGGTATTGATCGGGGAACAGGGGCGGGTAGTCAGAGGCAAGTAATTAGGGGCAAGTAATCGGGAGCAAGAAACAGACATCAACTGCTTGCCCCTTGCCCCTCGCCCCTCGCCCCTTGTTACTTCGCCATCGCCAGCTTCGTCTGGGCCCGGCGGATGCTGCGTTCCTTCAGTTCCGGGGGGATCTTCTCATTCGCGCGCTCGGCGGTGGCTTCGGCGAGTTCTTTCTCGGCCTGCTTCTCGTCGAGTTCCTCGACCGGGGTGGCCTCGGTGGTGGCGATGGTGAGAACGTTGTCCTGCATCTGCGCGACCCCGCCATCGACGAAGAAGACCTTGCGCTTGCCGTCGACGGTATCCAGCGTGAGCGCGCCGAGGCCCAGTTTCGCGAGGATCGGCGCGCGACCCGTGAGGATGCCAAGCTGGCCGTCATGCGCGGGAATGATCACCTGCTTCGCTTCGGCGTCGAGGGTCTGCTCTTCCGGCGTCACAATCACACATCGAAAAGACATTTGGGCTCCCGTAAGGCGGAAGAATGTA
>JBBQQZ010000365.1:0-3746 GCA_038215325.1 Tepidisphaerales bacterium
GCCCAGGCTCGCGACAAGCAATGCGCCCCACGCCACACTGCTGGCGACCGCGAGCAGCTTGCGCAGGCCCTTCTGGATCATGTCCTTCAGTTGCCGCACGTCCGCGACGCTGACGGCGGTGTCGTTGAGGTCGGCTTGGAGGCGGCTGATGAGCTCTTCTTTCGGGATGCCCATCTGCCGGAAGTTGGCGCACATGAGGAAGACGTTTTCGACGCCGAAATCGGTCCTGGCGTCGTCGAGCGATCCGAAAACGCACGCGGCGCTCTGCTGCTCGAACTGCTGCGAGAGGTCGAACGAGTTGACCATCACATCAATCCCCGGCGACCAGACCACGCCGGCGATGGTGTATTCGATCGTGCCCCGTGTGAGACTGCGCAGCGGCAGCTTGTCGCCGACACCGAGATTGCGCAATCGTCTGAACTCTTCGGTCACCACCACGTGCCGGCCGAGCTTGAGCTGGCGGGTGGCTTCTTCGGGCGTGCCTTCGCGGAAATCAAGCTGCATGAGCCGGAACGCCTTGTCGGGCTCGACCGCGACAAACATCGTTGCGCCGGGCAAGCGCGTGCCCATCAGCCCCATGATCCCGCCGCCGACTTCAGGGGCGAATGCGCCGATGGGCATGACGTCTTCTCGACGCAGCATGGCCGACGAACGGATCTTTTCCTGCGCCTCAGGAGAAAGCCCGGTCGCGGAACGTGTGAAGATGAAGATGTCGGGAAAGCGGTCGGGCAGTCGCCAACTATTGAGTGATGAGTTGCCCTGGGTCTGCATAACGATGAGGACAGACAGCCCGACCATCAGCGCCGCACAGGTGCCCGCGCTTCGCCATATCCCGCCGGAAAGTTGCTGGCGGACGACCGCAAAGGGCACGGCGAAGATCGCGCTGAGCAGCCGGCCGAGCGTTCGTGTGAGAACCCAGACGATTGCCGGCGCGAGCAGGAAAAACCCGATCATGAGGCAAGGCAGCCCGATCGCGAAGTGGCCGTAAAAGCGAATCTCACGTTCGTACGCGTGCGTGTAGGGGAGGAAGAGGATGGCCGGGTCGATCGCCAGAAGGAGGATCGAAATGAGTGAAACTCGCCACGGGAACGCGTCCTCGTTGGGTTTGGCGAGCGGGGTCATGGCTTCGAGCGGATCGACTCGCGTCGCCTGCCACGCCGGGAACAACCCCGCCAGCGTCGCCGCGAGCAACGCGCCGCCGCCGCCGATCAGGACGCCCAGCGCGTCCAGTGCCGGTGAGAGCTCGAAGAAGGATCGCAGCATGTACACCACGATCGCCGAGAGCCCGTACCCCAGTGGCACGCCGATCGCAACGCCGAGCACACCGATGCTGACGGCTTCGAGCAGTACGAACCGCGCCACCTGCGATCGCGTCATGCCAATGGCGCGCAGCATCGCGAGTGTCCGCTGGCGTTCGGTGACACCCATCGAGAGCGTGGAGAAGATGATGAACGTCGCCGACACCATCGCCACTGCGCCCCCGAGCACGCTAAGCAGGCGGAGGCTGCGGAAGTTGTTGTCGATCTCGGCGCGGCTGGCGCGCGTCAGCTTCAGCTTCAGCAGCGGATCGATTTCTTTCAGTCGTGCTGTCCATCGCTCGGAGAAAGCGTCGGCGTTGACGTCGGTTTTGAACTGGAGACGGATCTGACTGAGTCGATTCGGACGATCCTGGCCGTAGACGAACGCCTGGGCGCTGGGCATCGGCACGTACACGGTCTGCATGAACCCCGCGAAGATTCCGGGCTTGTGGACGACGCCAACCACGGGCAGTTCGAGCGTGCCGTGCATGCCGGTCATTTTCAGGATGTCGCCGGGCTTGAGGCCGGATTTTTCGTGCAGTCCCTGGTCGATCACCACCGCCTGCTCGCCCGGCTCGAACCAGCGGCCCTGGTTAACCTTCATCCAGTCGAGCAGCGGATCCATCCCGCGCTCCACGCCCACCATCGACGCGCGATTGGTCATCTGGTTCTGCCCCTGAAGGTGAGGCAAGGGGGCATCGGAACTGAGTCGTGGGATGGCGATCTTGATGTCGGGATCGGCGCGGAGCTGATCGAGCACAGTCTGGTCGATCCCGCGGGCCGGATCGTTCGTGCGGTTGATCTCGGCATCGACCGCACCCATATACCTGCCAATATACGACCCCGCCGCCGTCTCGACCGCCTTGAAGCCGCTGGTCATCGCGACCACGAGCGCCACCGACAACCCGATTGCCAGGCTTGTCAGCACCGCGCGCATTTTCCGGGCCATGAGATTCGAGAGCACCAGCCGAAGCAGCATCACCCCAGCCTACAGCACCCGCGATCCGCCCGCTACGGTGCGCTTCGGTCGCGGGGGAGGTTGTGGTACGATATCGGGCCTATGCTTCAGCAGTTGGTGCAGACCACGATCGATCGGAAAGTGGCGGAGTTTCACGCCCACGAAACGCTCAAGTTTAATTTTCACCGCGAGTCGGTCGGCGCCGCTCACAACGAGCGGTTGAAGAAAGCGATCGACAACGCCGTTGTCCGCAACGACAAAGGCCGGCAGTTGAAGTTGCTGGAGTTGCCAGACAGCAACGCCGTGCGTGAACTGGCGGGGCAGATCAAGCAGCACGCGCTGGATTACCTGGACTATTACCTCGAACAACTCGCCAAAAACGTCGAAAAACGCGGCGGTCAGGTCCACTTTGCCTCAGACGGCGAACACGCGAAGAAGATCATTCTCGATATCGTTCGCAAGTCGTCGGTCAACCGGATCATCAAGTCCAAATCGATGGTGAGTGAGGAAATCGAACTCGCCCACGTCATGGAGGCGGCCGGGCTGGATGTGGTGGAGACCGACCTCGGCGAGTTCATCGTCCAGATCGACCACGACAAACCCAGCCACATCGTGACGCCCATCATCCACAAGGACAAAGCGTCGATCGCCAAGCTCTTTCACGAGTATTTCGGCACGCCGTACAACGACGACCCCGAAGCGCTCACCGCCCAGGCGCGGCTCTTCCTGCGCGATAAATTTCGCAAGGCCGACCTCGGCATGACCGGCGGAAACTTCCTCGTCGCTGAGACCGGCGACGTGGTAACGGTGGAGAACGAAGGCAACGCCCGGCAATCGATCACCACGCCGCGCGTGCTGATCAGCCTGGTGGGGATCGAAAAAGTGGTCCCGCGGATGATCGATCTTTCAGTGATGCTGAAACTGCTCGCCCGCAGCGCCACCGGCCAGGCGATGACCGTTTATTCCTCCGTGTTTGGCGGCACGCGCGAGAAGGGGGAGACGGACGGGCCTGAAGAGTTTCACCTCGTCCTGATGGATAACGGGCGCACGAAGATCCTTCAGAGCGAGGAGTATCGCGAAATGCTCCGCTGCATCCGCTGCGGCGCGTGCCTGAACGCCTGCCCGATCTACCGCAAAATCGGCGGCCACAGCTATGGCAGCGTTTACCCCGGGCCGATCGGCGCGCTCATCACTCCGATGATGCAAGGTTTGGAGAAAAACAAGGACTTGCCCAACGCATCCAGCCTGTGCGGCGCGTGTTACGAGGCGTGCCCCGTCAAGATCAACATCCCGAAACTCCTGATCAGCCTGCGGCGAGACATCGTCGACCGGCAGATCAGCCATCCGGTCGAGCGGTTCATCTACCGCGCGTACGCTTGGATGATGTACACGCCCTGGCGCTACAAGATGGTGTGCTGGGGACAAAAGACGACGCTGCGGATGACGATGCGAAAAGGCTATGTCAAGAAACTGCCGTTCCCCGGCAACGG
>JBBQQZ010000366.1:0-3743 GCA_038215325.1 Tepidisphaerales bacterium
TTGGTGCAGCACGCGGAGGCCGTGGGACAGGAACGGGTTTCGCGGATGAACGATGCGCTGGAACGGGCCGCGATGGCGATTTTTAGGAGGCAGTCGCCTGTCGGTTACACGAACATCGCCATCATGGGATCGGTCGTCACCGCGGCAGCGGGGGAACTGCTGTCGCGTCCGATCCTGCTCGAGTACGGCCGGCAAAAGCTGCGCGCGGTGCTGGAACTGGCGAGGGAGATCGGGACGTTCAGCGAATACAACAGTCCGACCTACACGATGGTCGCGATCGAAGAATGCGAGCGAGCGTTGCTGCTTACTCGCGATTCAGCGCTGCGCGCCACGGCGCGCGATCTGCTGAGCGTCGCGTGGCAGATGGTGGCCGACCATTGGCACGCGCCGACGAAACAATGGGCCGGCCCGCACGGACGGGCATACGGCGATCGTCTAAGCGCCGAAACCCGTCACCGCATCGAGCGTGCGATCGGGATTGCGAACAAGCCAGACGCAGACGGAGTTGTCCCCAGTCTGCCTTGCCCGTCGGAGCAGGCGAGGAAGTTTGTCGAACCGATTGTCGAGCCGCGTACGGTCGAGATGCCGCTCGGCGGTGATGTCGATGGCGAGCGGAAGGTCGCGATCACATGGCTGGCGCCGACGTGCTGTTTGTCGTCCGTCACCCGCGAGCACACATGGACCCAGCGCCGGCAGATCCTCGCGTACTGGCCCGCCGACGATGATGTCGCGATGTTCAAGGTGCAGTTCCTGATGGACGGACGGGAGATGCCGGGAATGCGCCTCGGAACGTCGCAATACCAAAACCGCATTTTGGTGGCGGCGTATCCGCTGCACAATTGCGGTGCGTGGCATCCGCAGTTCCACATCCCGCCGCGAACGGAATATGAGATGAGCGATCTGCGGTTCCGGTTCGGGCTCAATGCGCCGGGCGCCTCCGTCCGGCAATTAAGCCCAACCCGCTTTGAACTTGCGGCGGCGGATCATCGGGTCGTAATCGACACGGTGGATGGGGATTTCGATGGAGCGCCGATTCGATGGAGCCCGGTGAGCGGGACGGATCAAGTGTCGCTCGATGCGATCTGCGTGGACAGGTCGAAACGCGTTTGTTTCGAGACGCTGCGGCTACGATTCGCGGCGGCAATCCAGTTGGTCGCGCCGGGGCTGAAGTGGATTGAATCGCCCGTCGTGCTGACCGACGCCGGCGAGAATCGCCTGGCAACATGGGAAGGATCGGGCACCGGCCCGGTGACGGTTCCGATGGCGGCGAAGGCGTTTTCGTGGTGATTCGGGCCGGTGGAAGTGTTTTTCCCGGACGCACGGGTTTCCGGTTTGCGTTGGCACGTTCGTCGGCGTGGGGTAGACTTGACCCGTTGCGGCCCACCGGGCAGAACCGGCGGATTGCGGTTGTTGGTAAAGGAGTACAAGAGCATGTGCGGAATCGTTGCCTATATCGGTCGAAAAGTGTGTCAGCCGGTTCTGATCGAGGGCCTGAAGCGCCTTGAGTATCGCGGCTATGATTCCGCCGGCGTGGCGGTGATCGGCAAGGACGGCGAGATCGCCATCCGCCGCGCGGTTGGGCGCATCTCCGTGCTCGAAACCAAGCTCGCCGAGACCGACCCGCTTCCGCCATCGTCGATCGGCATGGCGCACACCCGCTGGGCCACCCACGGTGCCCCGACCGAACTCAACGCCCACCCGCATCTCGATGACCAGGCGCAGATCGCGCTGGTTCATAACGGCATCATCGAAAACTACTCCGTGCTCAAAAAATTCCTTGGGGACAAAGGCCATACGTTCAAGTCGCAGACCGATACCGAAGTGCTGGCGATGTTGATCGGGCACGTCTACCTCGAGCTGAAAGACAAGCTCGACACGCCGCTTAAGCCGGGGCAATCGCTGCTGGCCAAGGCGGTGCAGAACGCATTGCACGAGGTCGAAGGCACCTACGGCGTCGCGGTTATCTGCAAGGACGAGCCGGAGACGCTTATCGTGGCGCGCAAGGGTAGCCCGTTGATCATCGGCGTGGGGGATAACGAATATATCGTCGCTTCGGATGCGGCCGCGATCGTGGAGCACACGGCGCAGGTGATCTACCTCAACGACAACGAAATGGCGGTGCTGCGGCCGGAAAGCATGCGGACCAGCACCATCGACGATATCGAAATCAGCCCGGTCATCCAGCAACTCGAGAGCAAGCTGGAAGAGTACGAGCTGGGCGATTACGAGCACTACATGCTCAAGGAAATTTTTGAGCAGCCGCAGGCGGTGAGCAACTGCCTGCGCGGCCGCGTGGATCCGAAGGAAGGCCGGGTCATCCTCGGCGGCGTGCAGAACATGTCCCGCGACCTCGCCAAGGCGAGGCGGTTCATCCTCACCGGCCAGGGCACGGCGTGGCACGCGGGGCTGGTCGGCGATTACCTGTTCGAGGATCTCGCCAAGGTCGTCACCGAAGCGACATACGCGAGCGAGTTCCGCTATCGCAATCCGCTGGTGGAAGAAAACACGGTGATGATCGCGATCAGCCAGTCCGGCGAAACCGCCGACACGCTTGCGGCGCTGCGGGAGGCGCGTGAGAAGGGCGCGCTGGCGCTGGGCGTGGTGAATGTCGTCGGCTCGACGATCGCACGCGAAACCGATGCCGGGGTCTACCTGCACGCAGGCCCCGAAATTGGCGTGGCGAGCACGAAGGCGTTCACGTGTCAGTTGACGACGCTGACAATGCTGGCGATCTATATCGGCCGGCGTCGGTTTATGAGCCAGCCGCAGGCGCAGGAACTGATCCAGGGCCTGATGGCGATCCCGGACCAAATGCGCCAGGTGCTGAAGCAGAACGACGTGGTGCGAGAGATCGCCGACCGATTCCACAACGAAGAGAACTGGCTGTTCCTCGGCCGCGGGTATCACTATCCGGTGGCGCTGGAGGGGGCGTTGAAGCTGAAGGAAATCAGCTACATCCACGCCGAAGGCATGCCCGCGGCGGAGATGAAGCACGGTCCGATCGCGCTGATCAGCGAAGGAATGCCGGTGGTCTTCATCGCCACGCGCGGGCACCAGTACGAGAAGGTGATCAGCAACATCGAAGAAGTCCGCGCTCGCGGCGGAGTAATCATCGCGGTTGCGACCGAAGGCGACACCAATATCACCCGCTACTCCGACCACGTGATCTACGTGCCCGACACCCAGGAACCGCTCCAGCCGCTGTTGAGCGTGGTCCCGCTCCAACTTCTGGCCTACCACGCTGCCGTCATCCGCGGGTGCAATGTGGATAAGCCGAGGAATCTGGCGAAGAGCGTTACGGTGGAGTAGACGCGGAAATTTCGCCGTAAATGCTAGGTCGCGGGCGCTGGCGGCGTCCTATAGTGGGTCATGCTTTTCGAGCCTCTTGAACCCCGCCGACTTTTCGCTGGAGATGTACTTTTTGTCCGCGGGGCGGACCGGTCCGGCGGGTTTATCGAGGCGACGAACGACACGCAGCGCACCGAGCAGTTGTCGGACATCACCAACGCCGCAACGTCCGGCGGTAACCACGGCTGGAAGCAGTTGGCGGATCTGCTGCGGGGCAATGGATATACGATCACGCAGATCGTCGAACCGCTGGAAAGCGGCGCGCCGGGGACTGGGCAGGCCACCGGTGCTCCGATTGCGCTCGATCAGATCGATCTTTCTCAGTACGACGCGGTCGTCTTCGCGTCCAACAATGCTGTCTATAGCAATGCATCGATCAACGCGGTCGAAACCTA
>JBBQQZ010000367.1:0-3743 GCA_038215325.1 Tepidisphaerales bacterium
ATGGAGTAGTTCCACTCCCCGCGAAACTTTTCAGGGACGCGTTTGGCGCGTGCAAGTTCCCGCAGCACAATCCCCTTGGCGCTTTTGGGTGAAGTTCCCTCGCCCGGGTAGTTCAGGCGGCTTGGGGCCAGAGTCAGCGCCGGTGAGGGTTCGGGTTTGATCGGTACGCCAATACCGAACGCGAGACCGCGGGGCAAACTGAACTGCTCGGAACGCGGTTTTACGTCCTCCGCGAAGCCGACCCCGCGACCCGGATGCTCGATGTAACCGGCAAACGTTTTGTGGCGATTTTTTCGCACAACGGCAAGCTAAGCCACCGGTATATTGCCTTGACCCAAGGCTCGAAGTCGAAACTGTTGCAGAGCGAACTCAAGCAGCGATCGGGTGTGCTGATCGGCGTCGACGAATAAGCAAATGGGTCGCGCGCGTGGTGCGAGGCAACACGCCGTCGGAAATCGGGGCGCGGCAGGCAATCGAAACGGAGAAACATCTTTTGACGACACTCAAATCGCTCATTCGTACGCTATTGGTCGGGCTCGTGGGAACCGAGGCCGCCTGCTGCGGGATTGCTCGCGGGCAGACGGTCGATCCGGCAAGCATTCCCGAGTCGGAGTATGTAACGGTTCACAATGGACAGCTCCACGTGAACGGGCAACGCCAGCGCTATTGGGCCGCGATCGGAAAGCTCTTCAGCAGCAGCGAAATCAAGCCGGACGACTCGGCGGCGGTCCGGGCGCAGAAGATTCAGATCGCCCGCGCCAGCACCGACAAGCTTCTCGAGCGTTTTTCCGAACTCGGCTTCAATGCCTTCCGCCTCTGGACGGCGGTGCCGAACACCGAAAACTATGTCGTCGGTGACGGGTCGAGCGCGGATGATGTCGATTACTTCCTTGCGCAGGCGAAAAAGCGTGGTTTCAAAGTCTGGGTGGCCGGCTTGAACCGCACGGGCACGGTCACGCCGGCGGACGTGGGTGTGATCGACGATCCCGCGACCGCAGAGCAATGGTCGGACGCGGTTCGGGAAATGTCGCAGAAGACCGATGCGAAGGGCGTCAAAGGGCCGAGCCCCTGGGGCTTGTCAAGCAACATCGCGCGCTTCTGGGACCCGCGCCTGGAGAAACTTGCGATCGAGAGGATGAAAGCCGTCGCCGTCCACACCAACAAGCACACCGGGTTGCGCTGGTGCGACGACCCGGTCTTCGGCGTGTGGGAGCTTTCCAACGAAGAGTGGTGGATGCGCAAGATGGTCGGTGGACAGTGGCAGAAGCTGCCGCCGTTCTTCCGCAACGCGCTGGTCGCGAAATGGAACGCGTTTCTCCTCCAGAAGTACGGTGACGACGCCAAGCTGCTGGCGGCGTGGACCAACATGCTCGAAGGCGAGTCGCTCGAAAAAGGCTCCATCCTTCTCCTGCCCATGGCGGGCAAGTCCGCGGCGGCAACGTCGCTCAACGATTCAAACCAGCAGGCAATCGATTCGCTCAAGGGTGTGCAGCAGACGTACGAGCGCAGCGATTTCCCGAGTCAGCGCGGTGCCGATGTGCTGGAGTTCTTCGTCGGCCTGCACGTCGCGCACAAGCAGCGCGAGGCAAGCGCACTCAAGCCGCTCGGACGATCCCTCACACTGTCGCCGATGATCTTCGACACCGGCATCGGGTACGAAATCCAAAGCCAGTTCCTGCACCAGCAGGCAGACGCGGTCGCCCACGACGCCTACGTGAACGGATGGGGTCCGGAACTGGAAGGGGAATTGGCGAAAGTTGACGCGGCACCGACCGAGCCCAAGAAGCTGCGCGCGACCCAGGACGCCGAGCGCATCAGCGCCAATGAAGGTCGATGGGTCAACTGGCTTCTTAAACCGCCAGGTATCAGCCAAGGTGTCCCCTGGCTGGAGCACAACCGCGTCGAAGGCAAGCCGTATCTCGTGTACGAAACCCAGATCCAGCAGCCCGCCAAGTACCGCGCCGATTTCCCCTTGCGAATCGCGGCGCTGGCGAGCATTCAGGACTGGGACTGGATCTGCTGGCACTACTTCGCCGGCCCGAACGACCTGACAGTTGAAAACCCTTTCGAGAAGCAGATGGACGTCACCTCGGGCGCGCATCCGCAGGGATATCACTTTACCTACGACGCCGTTCAAAACGCCACCATGCGGGCCGCGTCGATCATGTGGCGCAGCTTTGCGTTGGATCCCGCACGCTCGCCGACGCGATTTATCTATGGCAGCAAAAGCCTCTACGACCCCGCCAGCATGGACTACGCCGGCAGCTACGGGATTTCCGGGCTGGACATGCTCTACACCACCTATCAGCACGGCGTGCGCATACGGATCGATCCGACGCGCCCGGACGATGTCGTCGAAGGGCCGGTGGTCCGGTTCGCCGACCGCAACACGCACAACCCCTACACGCCCACGCCACAGATTACGTTCGACTGGAAGAAGGGCTACCTCTCCTTCGACGCCCCCGGCGCGCTCGCCTGGACAGGCATGCTCGCCAACCACACCGGCGACGTGAAGTTCACGAACGGCGTCACGCTCTCGAACGTTTCCATCCAGAACGATCCGGGCATGTTCGATCCCATCACCGACGACAAGAAATACATTGCGTTCAGCCTCGCCACCCACGACGGAAAACCGCTGGCCGAGACGAAGAAAGCGACGCTCGTGCTGGTCAGCACCAGCTTCAACACCGACTTCAAACTCCGCCTGGAACCGGGCAAGCTGAGCAATGCCGGCACACTGCCGGTCCTGACCGCGCGCGTCGCCGCGACGGTCAACGCGAAGGGGCTTGAAGGAATGCGCTACCGCTTCATCGACTGGAATCTCAAAGAAATCGGGACCGGCGTCGTGGCAGGCGGAGAACTCAAAATCCCCAGCGACCAGCCGATCTTTTTAACCGAGCTAACCCGCTAACCCTCCCCATACGAATGGGTTGTGTACCGGTATACAAGCGAGTCCTTTGCACAACCTCAGATAAGAAACTGGCGGAAGCGACCGTCAGCACGAACATCACGAACACACGCCAGATGTTCGCCGATGCGATTGAGCGGGAGTGGATCAGTCGCAACCCATTCGACCAGGTGAAAGCCGGTGTGCAGAACAACCGGGAACGGATGGAACTCATCCCGGCTTCCACCATCGAAACTGTGATCTTGGCGTATCCCGACGCGGAGTGGCGGCTGTTATTCGCTCTGGCACGGTATGGCGGGTTGCGTGTCCCGTCTGAGATTCTTCCGTTGAAATGCGGAGACTTGTTGTGGGATCAGGGGAAGTTCCGTGTGACCTCTCCGAAGACCGAGCACCAGGGCAAGCCGGATCGTCTAGTCCCGATGTTCCCCAAACTACTCCCCCACTTCCAAGCCGCGTTCGACCAGGCTGAACCCGGTTCGCTGTACATCTTCCATCACCACCGCCCGAAGGCAGGCAACTATGCGACCCATGACTTACGTTCCCGCTGAAGCGGTAGGCTGTATACACTCAACGGGTTACGCGCTGCCACATGGTGACAACTCTCGGTGACAGCTTTATGGAATCGGTCACGCGTGTAGGATCGGGGTGCGCGCTAGACCAAAGAATGCTCGTCTCGCCCGTTCGCGGAGATCCTGAGTGGGACAACGAATCCTGCGTTCGGCAGTGAACTGGACACACTACTGCGTTCAAGAGTCAAAGTGGCAGTCCAACCCGGACTACGTCTGGGAGCGAGGTGTCCCGAAATTCGTCCCGTAATTCACTTTGAACGTCGGAG
>JBBQQZ010000368.1:0-3735 GCA_038215325.1 Tepidisphaerales bacterium
TCGGACCCCCGCGGCTTCACGTGGAAAGTGCCGGCGACGGGGTCAGGCAGCTACCCGGACCTGCATGCCAGCGACGGGAAACAGTTCCTCAGTCTCCAGTACGCCGAGCGACTGGGCACCCTCAGCCAGACCTTCGACACGCGGCCCGGCGAGGCATACAGGGTCGAATTCGACCTGTCGGCAATGACCAAGGTCACCGGAGGCGTGAACCCGCCTCAGACCTTCACGCTCACTGCGGCGGCGCCGGGCGTGTCGCAGGACTTCAGCATCACGACGGCGGGACTGCTCTTCGGCGGGTCGAGTAAGGTCGGCACCGATCCGTGGACCCGCCACGGATTCGACTTCGTCGCGGGCGGCACGTCGTCCACGTTGACGTTCCTCAACCGGACGAATTACGGCGACCAGTCGTTACAGTTCGGCACGAGCTTGGACAATGTCTCTGTCTCGGCGTTGTCCGTGCCCGAACCGTCGCAGGCGGCGCTCCTTGGATTGGCAGCCGCATGGCGATTGCTGGCGCGGCGGCGCCGGGCTCACGTCGCGTGAGGGCGTTCCACCGCCGCGTCGGCGACGTGATCGCGATGACCAACTGGAAATTCCGCGGGACGGCGCTGCCGGTTCCGTCCGGTGATCGCCCCGGCACCTCTCACGGTGCCGGGGCATTTTGCTTGCCCCATCCCCAAAAAGAAGAACCCGGCCGGTGAACGGTGCCCGGCCGGGCTTGTAAGAGAATGGGATGGACCGTGCCGCGTTACGCGGCGGTCTGTGCCTGCCGCTGCAGTTCGCGCTGCTCACCGATGAGCTGCATCACGCGGGTGTGGGCGGCGTCGGCGACCTTCATCAGCACCAGTAGATCGCCCGGGCCGAAGCTGGCGGTGCTGTGCCACTGGCCGTCCTCCGTGCGGTAGATCCGCTGGAGGGTGACGTTGAACCTTGCGCCGTTCTCGGCGTCGTTCCGCCAGATCGCGGCCTTGACCGCGCCGATGCGGATTTCCTCGACCGGCTGTGCCTTGGGGGCTTCGCTCTTGAGGTTGGATTGTTTCTTCGCCATGACAGTTGCTCCTTTCAAAGGGGTTTGTGTGGGTCCGTTCAAAGAACAGCGCAGCGACGGACCAATACGAACCTCGCAGGAGCAACAGGCCGGAGGGGCCGGCGGCCGCGCCGGGAGGACAGGCCAGCGAGGGCGCCGTGACGGGGAGGATTTTTCTTGCGCCAGCAACCGCGTCGCGGACGCGTCAGCGGGAAAAATCCGGCGGGCACAAGCCGTTGCAATGCCGCAGCGGCTATTGCCGCGGGGACGACCAGCGCGGACGCCGGCATCGCAGGCGACCTGGCGAAGAGGCGGTACGACACGGGCGATGAACCCAAGGACCGGCAGGTCGACCGTCGAGCACGATGTGCTCAAAGCCTGTTGACGGTGGAAGAACACGGCGGTTCGCTTCCGCGTCTGCCGGGCGGGCGCGCCGTAGGGAGGATCCATGGCGCGTCATCTCTACTGCGATGCGATGGGGTGTTTGCAGTTAGGACGACCCACGCCAACCAGCGAGTTTTGTCAGAGGCGCGCCCTGGAAGCAGAAGGGAAAGAACCGGCGGAGCCTGACGCGAAGGCGATACTCGCTGCCGGCCGCGATGATCGTCGTGTGAGGGATCCTGTGTTTCCCAGAGTGAGAGGTGCGGAGGGAGAGAAGCATTCTCTTCCTCCGCATTGCCCGTCTGGCACACGAGGGCAAACAGTCCGCGACAACAACCGATATCAACAACTCCATGCCGTCAGCTTCAGCGGACGCGGTCAAAAAGCTCTCCGGATCGGTAGATGAGACCTTCGATTTACCGGCACGCCGTTTGATCTGTTGATTTCGTCGCTCGGCCGCGGGGTCGGGCGCTGAAGAATGTCGCACGGAGGCAACATGCAACGAATCAACGCCCAACCTTCATTCACCGATCTCACCCTGGCCGACCTGGGTGGGAAACGATCGGCGACCTTTTTCCAACGTTGCGAGCAGTTGATCCCGTTCCAGGCGCTGGCCGACTCGGTCGCGGACGTGTTCGCCCGGGACAACCCCGCCGGCGGGGCGGCGCACTGGCCGGTGGTGATGATGGTCAAGATCCTGTTCGCGCAGAAGTGTTTCGGCATGTCCGACCCGATGGCCGAGGAGATGCTGTCGGACCGGATCAGCTTCCGGCGGTTCGTCGGGCTTTCGTTCGACGACAAGACGCCGGACCACTCGACGATCTGGGCGTTCCGCGAGCGTCTGATCCAACGCGGCCACGTCGCGACGCTGTTCGACACCACGCTGCAAACCCTCCGCGACCAGGGTGTGGTGCTGAGCAACGGCACGCTGATCGACGCGACGATCATCGAGGCCCCGCTGGGCCGCAAGCGATCGGACGGATCGAGCACCGCCGACCCGTGCGCGACCAAGACCGCCAAACGCAACCGCGCCTATCACGGGTATCGCGCTCACGTCTCGACCGATCGCCAGGGGATTCTGACCGACTATGTTTACGACACCGCGTCGGTCAGCGAGCACACGCACTTCGACGGTTTGGCGGCAGACGAGCCGCACGCGGTCTTCGCCGACAGCGGCTGCCGGAGCAAGGCCCGCGTGGACGCGCTGCGCAGGCGGGGCGTGAAGCCGATGCTGTGTCATCGTCGGGTGCGGGGCCAGAAGGAACTGACGCCGCACCAGAAGCGGTTCAACCGGTTCGTGTCGGGGATCCGGGCGTTCGTGGAGCACCCGTTCGCGGCCATCAAACGGATGCTGCCGCGAAAGGCGCGATACCGCACGATGCGTCGCAACGCCGCCGACTTCGGGCTGTGCGCGACGATCTGCAACTGGACGCGGGCGATGAGCCTGCAGAAAGCGAGTTGACCGGGGAGATTCCGCGCCTTGATCCGGGCCAGAGTGGCCCGGCGGCGGGAAAATGAGGCCAAAAACCTCGCCAAACAAGGCCGAAACATCGGCCACCGCGAGACATCGACTCGAAACGCGGCGAGGAAGACGTTTATCGAAGGTCTCAGATGGGATTCCTGCAGAGCGGGGCACTATTACGCTCCTGCCAAAAACTGCGACAATTTGCCATATAAGCAAAATCTATTTCTGCTTGACGATGCTCTTGAAGAGGACTAAAAAGTCCGCTGAGTAGTTCGCGTTCGATTGCTGACTTTGCCCCGCGTGGCAATATCAGGAGTCTCAAGGGGGCTTCAACCATGGCGGGGATAGTCAGAACATTTCGTAGGGGATAGGGAGGTCAATCATGTTTTCTCGATGGGCCATAGCGCCGTTCGCCGTACTGAGTTTTGTCCTTTTGGGTGGTGCCGTCGCCTCGGGTCAGACCGTGAATGGCCTGTCGGCCAGCGTCAATCCAAATCCTCCAAGAACGGAGGCGGATTTTATCCTCCAACAGTTACAGTCCGATGATGCGGGGCTGCGCGAAGGCTTGGCGCGGATCAAGGTGCTCACCGACGCCGGCGTGCGGGTCTATCCAAAGTGGCTCATCACCCTTTTCGAGAAGGGCCGCTTTGAGGATGTGGAAGCCATCGCGCTCAAGGGCATCGTCAACTCGGCGGATCAGGCATCCGGCATTCCTGAACTTCAGAAATACCGCGTGCGGGCGCTGCTCGAACAACACAAGGCCGACGAAGCGCTTTCCGCCGCCCGCGCGTTTTACAACGTCGCCCCGCTGAAGGACACCGAGGCCGCGGTCAAGCTCGTCACGCTCTGCCTGACCGCGAAA
>JBBQQZ010000369.1:0-3734 GCA_038215325.1 Tepidisphaerales bacterium
ACCAGGCCTTCGACGCCCGCTTCCAGCTTGATGAACGCGCCGTAGGACATGATGTTGACCACGTGTCCTTCGTGAACGCTGCCCATCGGGTACTTGGTCTCGATGTTTTCCCAAGGCGAAGCTTCCTTCTGCTTCAGGCCCAGCGCGATCTTTTCCTTGTCCTTGTCGATCGAAAGAACCTTGACCTCGATCTCCTGGTCGATCTTGAGAATTTCGCTCGGGTGGTTGATGCGGCCCCACGACATATCGGTGATATGCAGCAGGCCGTCGATACCGCCAAGGTCGATGAACGCGCCGAAGTCGGCGATATTCTTGACCGTGCCCTTGAGGCTTTGGCCGAGTTCGATGCCGTCGAGGGTCTTCTTCTTCAGCTCTTCGCGCTGCTGTTCGATCATCTTGCGGCGCGAGATGACGATGTTGCGGCGTTCGTCGTCGACCTTCAGAATGACGGCGTCGATATGACGGCCGATCCAGTCGCTTATTTCGCCCGGACGGCGGATGTCGACCTGCGATGCGGGCAGGAAGACCGGCACGCCGATGTCCACCAGCAGACCGCCTTTGATCTTTTTCGTGACCTTGCCGGAGACGGGGTCGCCTTCCTTCTTGGTCTTCATGATCCCTTCCCAGTTGATAATGCGATCAGCCTTGCGCTTGCTGACCCTCACCGTTCCGGAATCATGATCCACGTCCTCGACCAGGACTTTCACTTCGTCGCCTACCTTCACGTTCTCGGGTTCGTCGAACTCGGATCGTTCGAGGAGCGATTCGCTTTTGCGGCCAAGTTCCACGAGGAACTCGTCGCCGCTCTGACCGCTGATGCGACCGACGACGATGCTGCCGGGCTGCAAATCAAGCAGGTCTTCGGCACCGACCAGCTTATCGATGTCCGTGACATCGCCCAAAAGAGCGACGGCGGCATCGGCTTCGGCGTCAAAGTTACCCAGAGAATGAAGGAGATTGTAATCGACCATACGAACCAACTCAGTGCGACGACGGCATTGCACCGGCGTCTGGCAAACCTGCATGCTCATGGGCCGCAAACGCGAACTCGACAAGGCAAAACAGGCAACCCACGAAAAGTGGGGAATCGACCATCATACCCGCCGCGCAGGTATTGCCAACCCCTTACAAGGAGAATGTTTGGGCGTTTACGAGGTAGCGCACCAGCGTCGCAAGCGGCGGCGCTGCTTTTTCGGTATCTGATCTGTCCCGCTTACTTCGCCGACGCGACCTTCACCGTCTTGCCGGTGGCGTTCGAATCGAACGCCGACAGGATCACGTCGAGGCTCTTGTAGCCTTCCATGCCGTCGATGGGGGGCTTGGTGTTGGTCAGGATCGAGTTTAGGAACATGTCGCTGACGCCGGACCGCACCTGCTTCTCGTTAGTGCTCATGACGCCGGTTTTGTATAGCTCTTCTTGTCCGTCTGCGTAGCGGACGATGACGCCGTAGGTGGGGTCGCTGGCGAGCATCATGACGCCTTTTTCGCAGTAGAGGACGGTGTAGTTGGATTCGCGCTCGCCGTAGTTGGTCCAGGCGATGATGATCGAGCCGGTCGCGCCGGACTGGGTTTTGACCAGCAGCATGGCGTTGTCGTCAACGTCGATCAGCTTGCCATCGGCATAGCGCTTGTCCTGCGTGGTAATCATGGCCGAGACGTCGGTGATCTCTTCCTGGAGCAGGTACCGCATGAGGTCGGCTTTATGAATGCCCAGGTCGCCGCAAACGCCGATGACGGCTTGGCTTTTCTTGAAGAACCACGTTCCTGGCCCTGAATCGATGCTCCATGAATCGGGCCCGCCGTGTTTGAAGGCGGTTCGGAACGTCAGCACGCGCCCGAGCCGGCCGGAGGCGAGGATTTCGCGGGCTTTTTGGTGGGCGCGGTCGAGACGCTGGTTCTGCCCGACCATGAGAAATTTCTTCGCCTCATCCGCCGCCGCCATCATCGCCTTGGCTTCTTCGCGGGTGGTCGCCATGGGCTTTTCGACCAGCACGTGCTTGCCCGCCTTGAGCGCCGCAATCGACTGAGCGGCGTGCAGGTAGTTGGGCGTGCCGATGACGACCGCATCAAGCCCCGGATGCTTTAGAAACTTCTCGAAATCGGCATACGCCGTCCCCGAGCCGTACTTGGTCGCGGCAGCCTTGGCGCGCGATTCCTTGATGTCGCAGAAGGCGACAATCGTCGCATCCTGGGTGACTGAAAGGTCCGGGATATGCCGACGAGTTCCGATGGCCCCGCAACCGACGACGCCGATATTCACGCGCATGGTGTCCTCTGCAAAGTAGGGGGGTGAGTATAACCGGATCCGGGCCGGGTGGCATCGCCTGGACGTGTAAAATCTCCGTCGTCGCTGTCGCAACTGCCCCGTGCCCACGGGCGCATGCAAAACCCCCGGTTGCCCGGGGGTAAAAAGCCTCCTACAAGACTCGAACTTGTGACCTGCTCATTACGAATGAGCCGCTCTACCAACTGAGCTAAGGAGGCGTGTTCAGTTATTGTATCATGCGGACGAATCGCGGAATTTACACCACAATGTCGCGGAAGGCAACTCGACGAAACGAGGCGCGCAACCGCGCGGGTTGCGGCTAAGATCGGCAGCAGATGAAAGCCTTCATTCTCTCCATCGGAGACGAACTGGTCCTCGGCCAGACCGTCGATACCAACAGTGCATGGATCAGCCAGCAACTCGCCAGCGTGGGATGCGATATCGTCGCCCACAAGACGGTAGGCGACGACCAGCAGTTGATCGAGGCCGCGATCCGCGAGGGCAGCACGCTTGCGGACGCAGTGGTCATCAGCGGCGGGGTGGGTCCGACCGAGGACGACCTCACCCGCCAGGCGATCGGTACCCTGCTTGGCGAGCCGCTGGAACTAAACGCCGAGTGGCTGGCGGAGATGCAGCGGTTCTTCAACAGACTCGCCCGGCCCATGCCCAAAAGCAACGAGATCCAAGCCATGATCCCGCGCGGCGCTACGATGCTCTTCAATACCTGCGGTACGGCGTCGGGTGTGCGTGCGACCGTCGGCGGGGCGCAAGTCTTTGCCATGCCCGGCGTTCCGAAAGAAATGAAAGCCATGTTCGCCCGCGACGTTTTCCCCTGGCTTAAAGAACGCTCCGGCGGGGCGGTCATCCTCCAGAAAACCCTCCACACCTTCGGTGCCGGTGAAAGCACCATCGGCGAACGCCTCGGCTCACTCATGATGCGCCAGCGAAACCCGCGCGTCGGAACGACGGTGTCGCAGGGAATCGTGTCGGTGCGCGTCAACGCCCGCTACGAATCGCTCGACCGCGCAACGGCGGAGATGAACATCAGCGTCGGACTCTGCCGCGCCGCGCTCGAAGACCGCATCTTCGGCGAAGACGGAGAAACGCTCCCCCAAGTGGTAGCACAGTTGCTCGTCTCTGGCGGGGTGGCGACTTCAGTTGCCACCGCAGAATCGTGTACTGGCGGACTGCTCGCCAAAGTCCTGACCGACATCCCCGGCTCAAGTCGCTACTTCAAGCAAGGCTGGATCACCTATTCCAACGAGGCCAAGGCGTCGCAACTCGGTGTCCGTAAGGAAACACTCGAGCAGAACGGCGCCGTCTCCGAACCCGTCGTGAAGGAAATGGCGCTCGGCGCGCGGGAACGCGCTGCGGCCGATTTCGCACTTTCCATATCAGGCATTGCGGGGCCGGACGGCGGGACCGAAGCGAAGCCGGTAGGGACGGTCTGCATCGGATTCGCCCACTC
>JBBQQZ010000370.1:0-3726 GCA_038215325.1 Tepidisphaerales bacterium
ATCCAGGTTCCGCCGCTGGCGGATGCGGGCGTGCATCAGTTCCGGGCGGTGTTTGAAGCGGACGACGCCGGCAAGCAGGCGGGCGTGGCGGTCGGTGCGCCGGGATCCAGACCCAAGACCGACACCATCGCCGCCAACAACGCCGCCACCGCGTTCACGTTCGTTCGCGGCAAAGGACGCGTCCTCTACATCGACAACGTCGGCGAAGGCCGTGGCGATATCCTGCGCCAGGCGCTCAAGCGCCAGGGCATCGAAATAGACGAAACCCGCACGCGCGTCGATCAATTTCCCGACGGCGCGGTGCAGTTGCAGAACTACGACGCCGTCATCCTCGCCAACGTCCCGCGCGGGCCCGGCGGAATCACCGACGACCAGTCCCGATCCCTCGCCAGTTACGTCCACGACATGGGCGGCGGACTCGTCGTCATCGGCGGGCCAGACGCACTCGGCGCAGGCGGCTGGCAAGGCACCGATCTGGAGAAAATCCTCCCGCTGGATATGGACGTGCCGGCGCAACGCCAGATTCCCAAGGGCGCACTGGCGCTGATCATGCATTCGTGCGAAATGCCCGACGGCAACTATTGGGGCATTCAGTGCGGCATCAAGGCGGTCGAAATCCTCAACGCGCGCGACGAAGTCGGCGTTCTCAGTTGGGGTGCCGGCGGAACGGTGTGGGATTACGCACTGGCGGTGAAAGAGGACGGCGGGAAGGTCTTGCACGCGCTGAAGAACATGAGCTTCGGCGACATGCCCGATTTCGACGACGCGATGCGGCTTGCGCTCGAGGGCGGGAAAGGGAGCAAGGGGCTCATAGCGTCGGACGCGCGCAGCAAGCACATGATCATCATCTCCGACGGCGACCCCGCCCCGCCGAAGCCGGACCTGATCAAGAAAGCCAACGATAACAAAATCACCATCAGCACGGTCAGCGTTTTCCCCCACGACCAGAGCGACCAGGGCCTGCCCCCGACCATGCGCGCCATCGCCAACCAGACCGGCGGCCGGGCGTACGGGCCGATCAACGGCAACTTCAGCCAGCTCCCGCAAATCTTCATCAAGGAAGCGACCATCGTCCGCAGGTCGCTCATCCAGGAAGACCGCGAGAAGGGTCTGCAAGTGAAGAACTCTCCCAGCGCGTCGGATGTGCTGAAGGGCATCGGCGACCAACTGCCCGGCCGGATCGTCGGGATGGTGCTGAGCAGCAAGAAGCAAAGCCCGCAGGTGGACGTGCCGCTCTTGGCGGGCCCGCAGAACGATCCGCTGCTGGCGCACTGGCAAAGCGGCTTGGGTCGATCGCTGGTGTTTACGAGCGACGCCAACACCGTCTGGACGCCGGACTGGGTGGGTTCGAATATCTACGACAAATTCTGGGCGCAAGCCGTGCGTCTCGTCGCAAGGCCCGCCGAGAGCGCGGACTTTGACGTGCAGATCAGCAACTCCGGCGGCAAGGGGAAGATCGTTGTCGAGGCGGTGAACAAGGAAAACCAGTTCCGCTCCGGCCTCACCATCCGCGGGACGGTGGTTGGGCCTGATATGCAGCCGCACGAAGTGCGCCTTACGCAGACCGGTCCCGGCGTTTACGAAACCACCTTCGACGCTCCCGATCCCGGCAACTACGTCGTCGGCATGAGCTACGTCGGCCAGGACCAGCAATCCGGCGTGCTGCGATCCGGCACCGTCGTCAACACCAGCCCCGAACTGCGCGATCTGAAAAGCAACGTCACCCTCCTGAACCAGATCACTGAGCGCACCGGCGGCCGGGTGATCAGCCCGTTCAAGGCGGAGTCGGTCGCGCTGTTCGACCGCGCCGGGCTCATCCAGCGCAACGCACCCATGCCCGTGTGGGATTTGATCCTCCCCTTCCTCATCGGCCTGCTCCTGCTCGATGTGGCCGTCCGGCGCATCGCCTGGGACTTAGCGAGCATCCAGAAGGCCTACGCCGGCGCGGTCGGGTACATCAAATCGTTCACGACGACGCGCATAGTCGAAACGACCGAATCCCTCGACGCTTTGCGCCGCGTCCGGAGCGAAAAGGCAACAAAGACCGAACCGACTTCCCCCCAAAAGCCGGCTCCTTCGGGGCCGGTCTCCACGACCAAATTCGAAGCCCAGGGAGATGTCCAAGGCGACATCACCAACGTCGTGGGCGGCGCCAGCGACAAACCGCTCCCCCCGCCCCCGAAAAAAATCGAACCCAAAGGCGCCCCCGCCACCGGCTCCCACACCGGCAGCCTCCTCGAAGCCAAGCGGCGGGCGCAGCAGCAGATTCGGGACAAGGAAGAGGGGAAGTGATCCACGAATCTGCACGAATCGACACGAATAAAACCGGGGATTAAAATGGTGGAATTAATTTACAAGGACGAAGTGTTTCGGATCGTTGGCGCGGCGTTCGAGGTGTACAACGAGTTGGGACCGGGGTTTCTGGAAGCGGTGTATCAGGAAGCGATGGAGATCACGCTGACGGAGAAGACCGTCCCTTTCACTCCGCAAGCGCCGCTGCGAATCATGTTCAGAGGGCGCGTACTGAGAAAGCAGTACATCGCCGATCTGATCTGCTTCGGATGTGTCATGGTCGAGTTGAAAGCCCAAAGCGAACTCACTGGCGTTGAAGAGGCACAGCTTCTGAATGAGATGAAGGCGACCGGAATGAGGGTCGGCGTTCTACTCAACTTTGGTGCTAAGAATGATCTTCAATGGAAACGGCTTATTCGTTGAACTGGTCTTATTCGTGTAGATTCGTGAAGATTCGTGGATAGAAAAAGAGAACCCATGGCAGCATCAGCAAACATCCCCGGCATCGACCCCCAGATCCACGCCCTGTGCGAGGCGTTTCGGAAGGACTATCGGAACGTCAAGGCCGAGATCGGCAAGGCGATTGTCGGGCACAACGACATCATCGACGGCGTGCTGACCTGCCTGTTCGTCGGCGGGCACGTGCTGTTGGAAGGCGTGCCGGGGCTGGGCAAGACGGCGTTGATCCGGGCGCTGTCGGATGCGCTACACCTGAAGTTCAGCCGTATCCAGTTCACGCCCGACCTGATGCCCGCAGACGTCATCGGGACCAACGTGATCCAGGAAGACGCCCACGGCCGGCGCGAGTTCAGGTTCATGGAAGGGCCGATCTTCGCGCAAATTGTGCTGGCGGACGAAATCAACCGCGCCACGCCCAAAACGCAGTCGGCGCTGCTCGAAGCGATGCAGGAGAAACAGGTCACCGCCGGCGGGTCGCTGCGGAAGCTGGAGCAGCCGTTCTTCGTCATGGCGACACAGAACCCGCTCGAACAGGACGGCACGTATCCGCTTCCCGAAGCCCAGCTCGACCGTTTTTTCTTCAAGCTGATCGTTAAATACTCCGGCCGACAGGAGTTGCACGCGATCCTGGATCGCACCACCACCGACTACCGCCCGGAGATCACCGCCGTCATCGATTCGGCCAGGATCATGGAGCACCAGCAGCTCGTCCGGCGCGTGGTGATCGCGCCGCACGTGCAGGATTACGCGATCCGCTGCACGCTGGCGACGCACCCGCAAGGCGAGTTTGCCATCCCAATGGTGAACCAGTTCCTGCGCGTCGGCGTCAGCCCTCGCGCCGCCCAGGCGATCACGCTGGCGAGCAAAGTCCGCGCCCTGCTCGACGGCCGATTCCACGTCAGCTTCCAAGACGTGAAAGATGTCGCGGTGCAGGCCATGCGACATCGTGTCATTCTTAACTTTGAAGGCGAAGCC
>JBBQQZ010000371.1:0-3690 GCA_038215325.1 Tepidisphaerales bacterium
ACCCCGCCACCTCCGCCGGGATCTGCTCTTCCATGCAGAACAGATGCGCGTCGTCCTGGGTAAATCCGCGCACGCGCGTCATCCCACCCAGTTCGCCGGACTTTTCCCAGCGATAAACCGTGCCGAACTCCGCCAGCCGGATCGGCAGATCGCGATAGCTGCGCTGCTCGGACGCATAGATGCGGATGTGATGCGGGCAGTTCATCGGCTTGAGCAGGTAGCCGTCGATTTCGCCTTTTTCCATGAGGTTGGCGAGGTCGGCGCACGAGCACTTTTCCTCCGCCAGCTTGGCCGAGAATTCGCGGTCGATGATCGGCGGGAACTGGCTCTCGCGGTAGTACGGAAAGTGCCCGCTGGTCTTATACAAATCCAGCCGGCCGATGTGCGGGGTGAAGACCTGGCTGTATCCCTGGCGGCGCAGGTGCTCGCCGATGAAGTTCTGCAACTCCTGTCGCACGATCGCGCCCTTTGGCTTCCACAGTACCAAGCCTTGTCCCACCTGTTCGTCGATAACGAACAACCCCAGCGCCGGCCCGATCACGCGGTGGTCGCGCTTCTTGGCCTCTTCGAGCTGGTTCATGTGCGCATCGAGCTGCTTTTTATCGAAGAACGCGGTGCCGTAGATGCGCACGAGCTGCTCGCGCTTCGCGTCCCCGCGCCAGTACGCCCCGGCGATGCTCATCAACTTGAACGACTTGATCTTCCCGGTGCTGGGAATGTGCGGGCCGCGACACAGGTCGGTGAAATCGCCCTGCGTGTAGACGCTGACGGTCCTCTCGCCGCCGGCTTCGAGGTCGTTGATCAGTTCTTCCTTGAAGCGCTGATTTTCGGCGCGAAGCCGCACGCGGGCGGATTCGGGCTCCACGTCTTCGCGACCGAACTTGCAGTCCTCCGCCACGATCTTGTTCATCTCCGCTTCCACCTTCGCCAGGTCGTCCTGCGTGATCTTCACGCCGGCGGGAAACTCAAAGTCGTAGTAGAACCCGTTCTCAATCACCGGGCCGATGGTGTACTGCAAATCCTTGCCGTGGATACGCCTCAGCGCCTGCGCCAGTACGTGTGCGGTGCTGTGCCGCATGACGGTCAGCGCTTCGGGATCGCGATCGGTGACGATCGCGACGCTGTGCTCGCCGGCGAGCGGGTGCGACAGGTCGACCAGCTTCCCGTCCACCTTCCCCACGATCGCCGCCTTCGCCAAGCCCTTGCCGATCGATTCGGCCAATTGGTAGACGGTCGATCCGTCAGCGAGTTCTCGTTTCGAACCGTCGGGAAGAATTGCAATTGCCATACTCAGTAGCACGGGCGTCTCGCCCGTGATCTCCTCGTTTGCCCACGGGCGAGACGCCCGTGCTACGAATAAAAAAAACCGCCCGATACATCGGGCGGCTCGAATCGTCTGGTCAACCTGACAGCGAAACACCGGCCCGACTTAGTCGGTTGTCGTCGTGGTGGTTCGCGTGGTCTTTTGCACGAGAAGACATGCTAACGCACGATCCGATGCCTCACAAGTGGTTCAACTGGGCGTCGTCCCGTCGATATAGATAGTGTTTCCACCGTCGCCGGCGTCGAGCGAGACGTCCGGACGCGACCACACGGTCCTATCGATAAACAGGCCGTCGTCACCGCCACGCAGCCTGACGCTCAGTCCAGAGAACCGGCAATCGGCAATCTCCACCATGTCACGACTGTTTCCCGTGCCGATATAGCTGGACGGGCGAACACGGAGCGGGGAAAACTCAAAGCCGAAGAAACAAGGGACAAACAAGCTCCAAAGTTCAACGCCAAAGGTCCAAACGCTGGCGCACACGACGAATTTGAGATCTGGGAATTTGGGTTTGCCGGTTGTTTGCCGCTTGTTTCTTGAGATTTGGGCCTTCATGCTCGCCGCCAGAAAAATTGGCAGACCCTCCCAAGCTGCACGCGTTTGCGACAGTGGCCCCATGCCACATTTGAAAACTGGTTTTACGGTTGATTCGGCGCATAAAAAACCCCGGGCCTTGCGGAGGGTTGCAGGCCCGGGGTGGCGGAGGAGGAGGATTGTTACGCCGCGTGCCTTAGTACGCCTCTCGCGGCTTCAAAAACATCGCAAGCGTCGTGCCGACCAAAGACAAGGCCGACAGAACACACATCACCGGAACCAACATTCCCGGCCCGTTGGGGTCCGAGTAAGTGTTCCCGCGGTAGACCAACCCGGCTGCGATCACTAACGCGAGCCCAATGCTGATCCACTTCACCAACCCCTGATACAACTCGGTGCTCATAACTATTTCCCGGGTACAACTTGTTGACCACCAATCGGTTACATCCGATTCTGCTGAGCTTCGTTTCCGACTCACTTGTCTTTGCGAAACCCGTGCCACACTCGCTGGCCGCCGGTACTTTATTCTTCGTCTCACCCGGGCTTGGTTTGGCTTTCACCAACCCTTCCCGAACTCGACACGTGCATCATAGCGGGCATATCCGCGTATGCAATAGGCAAATTATTTTTTGCTTGCCGCACCTTTGATGATTAATGAAACGGCAACAATTCGAATCGCAACGCCTCTTATTTAGACGTACACGCTTTTATCAATGCACTGGGGTCGAAACCGCATGCAACCGGGGCCGTGGTGCGCTGACAAAGGCGGTGGAGCATGATGGCGGGCGGGGGGTGAGTCGGGAATAATCAGGTCCGATCGTGAAGAGCACTTCCCCCAACCGTCCGCCTCGCCTTGCATTTGACCGCGCCGCGCGCCAAGCGGCGCTTCCTAAGATTGTCTACCCCGATAACCTCCCCGTCGTTGAACGACGCGACGATCTCGCGCGAGCGATCCGCGACAACCAAGTCATCGTCGTCTGCGGCGAGACCGGATCGGGCAAGACCACGCAACTGCCCAAGATCTGTCTGGAGGTCGGCAGGGGGATCGACGGGCTCATCGGGCACACCCAGCCGCGCCGGATCGCGGCGAGAACGGTCGCGGCACGCATCGCGGAAGAACTGAGCCAGCCGCTCGGCCAGGCCGTCGGGTTCAAAATCCGCTTCACCGACGTCACCCAGCCCAACACCTTCATCAAGCTGATGACCGACGGCATCCTTCTGGCAGAGACACAGCACGATCGCGACCTGCGCCAGTACGACACGATCATCCTCGACGAAGCCCACGAACGCTCCCTCAACATCGATTTCCTGCTCGGTTATCTCAAGCGACTGCTCCCGCGGCGCCCCGACCTGAAGCTGATCATCACCAGCGCCACGATCGACCCGCTGCGCTTCAGCAAGCATTTCGACGACGCGCCCGTGATCGAAGTCAGCGGGCGAACGTATCCGGTGTCGGTGCTGTATCGGCCATTGTCGGTGGACGAGCGTTCGGTCGAAGACGACTTCGCTCAGGCGGCGCGGGACGATGCGGACCTGACGGAGATCGAAGGGATCGTCGGGGCGGTGAGGGAGCTGTGGTCTTCACCTCCCTCTCCCTCGGGGGAGAGGGGATACGGCAGAGGCGACACCCTCGTCTTCCTCCCCACCGAGCGCGACATCCGCGACACCGCCGAGGCGCTCGAGAACGCGAACTTGAGCGCCGACATCCTCCCCCTGTTCTCCCGCCTGTCCGCCGCCGACCAGATGAAGGTGTTTCATCCGGATGGCAAGCGGGCGCGCATCATCCTGGCGACCAACGTCGCCGAGACGAGCGTCACGGTCCCGGGCATTCG
>JBBQQZ010000372.1:0-3689 GCA_038215325.1 Tepidisphaerales bacterium
ATCACCGCCGACAACCCAGCGCGCATAACCCCAACCCGCGTGAGGCCACGTCGAGCGATGTGGTGAAGACCTAGGCCCGGAAACCGCGTTGGCGGATCAAAAACGCCGTCTTGCCGGCGATGGTGCGAAGGTTGGGTTAGGGAAAAGGGCGGTGACGAGGGGTGTTTCGGAGTTTCTGGCATCAATAATAGAGAACCAACCGTGATGGGCGGCGAACCGCCTCCCGGTTGACGCGGTGCGGTGTTCACTCTCCGGCGTCGTCGTCGACGCTCTCTTCTTCGTCCGGCACCGCAGGCTTTTCGATCGCCACGTCGTTGCGCATCAACTCGCGCAGCAGGATCGTCGCGTACGCACCGGCGGGGAGAGTGAAGGCGACGGTGATGAAGCCGCCGTGCTCGTCGACCCCGGATTCGAGCTGCGTATCTCGCGGCTGGATGCGCAGCGGTCTGCGGTCGCCGTGGGAGCGATCGCGCTGGCTGGAGCGGAAATCGTCCGGGCCGATGTCGTACTTGTCGAATAGCGCCTGTTCCATGTCGCGGACGACGCCGCGCGGCATGGAAAGCCTACGTCCGACCATCGGGCCGGTGGCGCTGATCTCGAACGCCTCGGCGCGCGGACGTTCGACTTCGGGGTCTTCAACATAGAAGCACGCGCCGTTGTCATGCTTGTATGCCATGTCGCCAACAAGAAGGTGGTCGATGCCGTCGATTCGCTGGGCAAGGATTTCGTTAAAAATACGCGATTGCAGCGCCGTCACCCACAGCCTGCGAACCGGCATATCAACCGCCATCACGGCCTGGTACGGATTGCTCGTCTTGGACAAGCGCGCCAGCGCGCGCCGCTCCATGCCCGCCCATCGCGGCCAGGCGCGGATCGCCTTCTCGTAGTCCGCCGCCATGTAGTACGTACGCGCCTCGAAAACATCGGCCTTGTCTTCTCCGGGACGCGGATCGCCGAGGAACAGCCGCAATACTTCCTTGTCGTCGCCGCGAACGAACGCGGCGCCGAGCAGGTCGTTATTGCCGCGACGCCCGAATCGCTGCTCGCCGAAGAAATTCGGCACGCCGCGCTTGGCGAGAATATCCAGTGCAGGCCGCAGGGTGACGACCTTCATCGGGTCGACGTCGCGAATCTTGATCGCGAACCGATTGCCCGCCAGATGCCCGAGCCGGATCTTGCTGCGGTGCTTGCTCGCCCATTGCACGGTGATGCGGTCGCTCTTGAGCGCCATCATTTCTTCGGGCGTGACGAACGGGATTGTGATGATCTGCCGCGTCACCGCCTGCGCGTCTTTCATCCCCGCGAAACCGACATCACGGCGATCGCGATTCAACTGTCTGGCGATGTATTCGCAGGCATCAAATGTGCTGACGCCGACCTTCTGGATCTCCGCCATCACGTGATCGCCGTCGCCGGTGGGATCGTAGAGCGGAATCTCCTGTACAAAGAAATCCTCCGGCCGCTGCTTGATGACGCCCCCAACGCCCTCAAAGTCGGAAAGAAAATACGGAAGCTCCATCGCCTCGTTCATGAGATGCTTTCTATCTAGATGCGTGTGCGCTCCTGAGTGCCCGCAGGAGACCGTGTTCATTGTCCGCGAGATGATAGTCGTAACACAATCTAAATGCGTGGCTGCCGCGATAAATTGACGTGCTTAAATTCATGTGGGCCGAACGAATCAATCCGCCAGTGCGCCGAGCAGGATTCGAACCTGCAACCAAGCGATTATGAGTCGCATGCTCTAACCGTTGAGCTATCGGCGCGAAGCGTCGGGATGATACCCGAACGCCGCTCCCGTCGCGACCTCAGCCCGCTTTCGGTCGAGAAGATCAGCAGCGCCACCCAGATCGGCACGAAACCGGCCAACGCCCACCAGTGTGGCGCTTCCGGACGTACCAGCAGCGCGACGAAAAGCTGGCACGTCGGTGCGATATACTGCAAAAATCCCAGCGTGCTCAACTGCAACGCCTGCGCCGCCCGGCCGTACAGCATCAGAAGGCCCGCGGTGATGGCACCGGCGAGCGCGAGCAGCAGATACGTCGACGCACCGAACGTCGCCACGTCCGTCATCACCCCCAGATACACCGCCGCCACCGGGGTGAGGATCGCGGTTTCGACCGTCAGGCCCACGATCGGTCCCACCGGCGTCAGTTTGCGAACCAGCCCGTAAAATCCGAAACTAAACGCCACCGCCAGCCCGATCCACGGCACCTTCCCGCCCGCGACCACGATCCAGCTAACCCCGAACGTCGCGATGCAGACCGATACCCACTGGATCGCGTTCAATCGTTCACGCAGCACCACCAATCCGAGCACCACCGACACCAAGGGAACGATGAAGTACCCCATCGCCGCCTCGGTCAGTTGGTGCGTATCCACAGCATAGATGAACGCCAGCCAGTTGATCGCGATCAGCAGTGATGATGTCGCCAGCGCCGCGAGTTTTCGAGGCTGTCGAAACACGCGCACCAGTTCCCGCCCGCCGGTGAGGATCAGCACCAGCGCCAGGCAAAACAGCAGCGACCAGACCACCCGATGCGCCAGCAGCACCATCGGCGGCACGCCACGGTCGGTCAGCACCGCGAAGTAGAGCGCGACGAATCCCCAGCACAGATACGCCGTCACCCCGCAGATCACGCCGATGGTCTTGTCGCTGAATCGGCTCATGGAGACGCCTGCGTGGTCGCCTGCGTCGTGGCCGGCATCGATGTGGCGGGCATTGATGTGGGCGACGTCGTGGGAAGGGGGGTCGTCGTCGTGCCGCCGATCGGAAGCGCTGCCACGATCGACACCAACCCCATCGCGAGCCCGAAGGCACTCTTGATGATGATCCCCCAGAATCTGCCCTTGGCGGCACCGATGCCGATCTGTATGGCGCGGTCGGTGTCGGCCTCGATCGCGCGTTCCATCATCGCCGCCCCGGCGAAGCTCCCGCCGACTGCGCCGATGATCGTGCCGATCACCGGGATCGGAATCACGAACGACCCGACCAGCCCGCCCACCAGTCCGCCGACGATCGCCGCCATCATCCCGCGTTTCGTCCCGCCCGCCTTCGCGCTCCCCGCCGCGCCTGCCGCGAACTCCACGATCTCCGCGATCAGCGCCAGCACAAACAGCGTGATCACGCTCTCCCACCCGACATAATTGCCCCATCCCGTCGCCAGCCCGTACGCCGCGTGCGAGATCAGCATCAGCCACAGCCCCGGCAGCCCCAGGATGTTCAGCAGCCACCCCGTGACCAGCAGCACGAGCAGCAGCACGTAATACGTCCACTCCAGCAGGGCGTACCAATCAATAGAGTACCAGGCGGCAAGCATCCGCAGCATTGTAGCCGCGACGCCCGCATCGCCAATTCCAGCTTCCCTCCTTGTAGATGAAGCGACCGAGTGCAATGGCCGAATCGAGTGCGTTACATTTGTCACATCGTCCGTCCCGTCCCCAACCCTTGCCAGCCAACGACTTACGGCCACCGGGCTCCCAAAACCGATGTAGAGCGCTACATTCAGCGCTACATCTACCCGACGACCCGGGCTTGATTCACATGTCAAAGAACGCACGCGGACCTTCCATATAGACCCTCCGCGCTGCGCATCTGTCACGACAATCGCGCAGCGCCGAGCAAAAAAACCTGTAAACCGGCATTGCTCCACCCATCCCCCGGCCCACCTGGACTAAACGCGAAGTGACGA
>JBBQQZ010000373.1:0-3683 GCA_038215325.1 Tepidisphaerales bacterium
GAGCGTGAGGAACGTTTTGGCGTCGATCCAGTGGGTTTCCGCGTCACCTTCTGCGTTGACACCGCTGAGTTTCCAGACGTCGGCGTCGCCGATCTTGCCTGCGGCTTCGACTTTCATGTCCTTCAGTTCGCCAAGCCGATCAAACTGGGCCTGCGGGTCCATGCCGTCGAGCAGGCGGCGTTTTTCGACTTCGCCGAGCAGGCGCGAGCCGAGGAGTTCGCTGGATTCGTAGGCCACGTCGCCGACGATGCCCGAGCGAACGGTGGTGATGCCGGGGATCTCGACGATCACGACGGCCTTGCCGGGGGCGCGAAAGAGCGTGAGCGTGCCGTTGATCGCTTGGGCGGGCATGGCGATCGTGCCGGCGACGGTCATGCTCTTCACGGCGGACAGCTTTTCCTTTCCACCGGCGGCTTCGATGGATTTTTCGATCAGCCCTTTGGCGTCGAGGGTGCCAGGGGCTTCGGCGCGGGTGAGCGACGCGACGGCGAGCAAAAGTGCAGCGATGACGCCCCGTTTAGCCGGGCCGCTTGCCGCCCGCGAGCAACCGGCCGCGAGCGGCCGGGCTAAACGGACGAGGGATTCCACGGATCGGTTTATCACGGATCGGTTCATTTCTTCTCCGGTTGCGATTCAATCCACTTTACCGCCGCGGCGATCACCGGGTCGGGGAGGTCGTAGGGTTCTTTGTACTCGACCACTTCATCCGGCGACACGCCCGAACCTTCCAAGGTCTGTCCACCCGTGCTGATGTAGTTGGCGACGGCGTACTGGAAGGTGTCGCCGTTGGGGAGTTTTTCGATCAGGCTGGGGAGCGCCATGCCCGCCGAGCGCGTGCCGAAAATGCGCGCCCGCTTCAGGTCCTTCAGCCCGCCGGCGAGGATTTCGCTGGTGCTGGCGGAGCCTTCGTCGATCAGAATCGCCAGCGGCCTGGTGTACGGATCGGCCTGCGGGTTGAGGACGAAACTGAGCGTGGAAGCGCGCTGGATCATCTCGCCCAGCTTGGTATCGGGATCGGTGACGAAGTAGTTGCCCATTCCCATCGCCATCCCCCCGATCCCGCCGGGGTTGTGGCGAAGATCAAGGATAAAGCCTTTGGCTTCGCGGGCGGCGTCCACGGATTTGCGGAACTCGGGCATCACCTTAATCGGGTTGATGAAAATACTGAGGTAAAAGTATCCCACGTTCTCGGGCAGGATTTCCGAATGCACGCGGAGACTGACTTCGGGCAGATTGCCGAACTTCACGCGCTCGACGACCGAGTCCTTCGCGATCGGCGGGACAAAACTCTTGTGCGGGGTGGGGTGGGCGAGCTGGGCGTCGGTGTAGATGGCGTAGTGGGAGAGATTAAGCCGGGAAAGCATTTCCTGGATGACTTTTTGGGCGTCGTCGTCCGACCGGGCCTTTTCCACCTTCGGCCGCAGCTCGTCGCGGACGCCGGGCCAGTCGACGCCGTTGAGCTTGGCGTCATAATGCTTGTCTTGGACCGTCTCCCAGACGTAATCAAACGAGGCAAGGTTTTGCGCACGGCGGGCGTCGGTCATACTTGACCGGCAGCCGGTGAGCAGGGTTAAGGCGATCAGCGTCCATGCGAAGCGGTTCATTCCCGCTATACTTGCCAGCATGAACGTGAAGGTCAACGGCCAAGCTCGCGAAGTCCCCGATGGGACAACCGTTCTGTCCCTGCTGGAATCGATCAAACTCGCCCCGGATAAGGTGGCGATCGAACTGAACAGGCGACTGCTGAAAACCGAGAAATACGGCTCGCCGCTGAACGAAAATGATGAGATCGAGATCGTGACGTTCGTAGGCGGTGGGTAAGACCACATGGAGCTTGGGTGCCACGGCTTGGTACCCCAAGCCGTGGTAGGTATGACGTCCGCGCGCCGCTTGCCTACCACAAGGTGGAGTACCAGTCTGCGGCACCCAGACACCTGCTTCGCGATCTTGGAGATTGTGTTTGCCCGACGTCCTGCTCACCACCCTCAACGCCAAGTACATCCACGCCGCGTTCGGCCTGCGGTACCTGCTGGCGAACCTGCCGGATGCACTGAAACCGCGCGCCGGCATCCGCGAGTTTGATATCAACCAGCGGCCGATCGATATCGTCGAACAGATTCTCTTGGAAAACCCCACCATCGTCGGCCTGGGCGTGTACATCTGGAACGCCGAGCAATCGCTGAAGATCGTGCAGGATCTGAAGCGATTGCGCCCCGGCCTGATCATTATCCTGGGTGGACCCGAGGTGAGCTACGAGACCGACCAGCAGGAAATCTGCGGCGTCGCGGATTACGTGGTGCGAGGGGAGGCGGATCTCGCGTTCGGGGAGCTATGTGAAAAGCTGCTGGCGGGGCAAAAACCACTGATGCGGGTGATCGACGCGGCGTTGCCCGAATTTGTCTTGCCCCCTCTCCCTCCGGGAGAGGGCTGGGTTGAGGGCGCTCGCCAAGTAGACAGCGGTTCAAACTCGGCGAATGCCCTCACCCTAACCCTCTCCCGGCGTACCGGGAGAGGGGATCATCACGGACTGACCCTCCCCTACGATCTCTACACCGATCACGACCTCGCGCACCGTGTGATGTACGTTGAGGCGTCGCGCGGGTGTCCGTTTAAGTGTGAGTTTTGTTTGTCGTCGCTGGATGTTCCGGTGCGCAACGCGCCGCTGGAGCCGTTCCTTGCACATATGCAGCGGCTGCTGGATCGGGGGGCGAGGCAGTTCAAGTTCGTCGACCGCACGTTCAATCTGAATCTGAAAACCTCGCTGGCGATCCTGGAGTTCTTTCTTGAGCGGTACACGCCGGGGTTGTTCGTGCATTTTGAGATGATTCCGGACCGATTGCCGGAGCAGTTGCGCTCGATCATCGCCAAGTTCCCGGCCGGGGCGTTGCAGTTTGAAGTGGGGATTCAGACGTTCGATCCGGAGGTGGAAAAGCGGATTTCGCGGAAGCAGGATCACGCGCGGCTGGACGACAACCTGCGCTGGCTGCGCGATCACACGGGCGTACACGTGCATGCGGATTTGATCGTCGGCTTACCGGGAGAGGACCTGGAATCGTTTGGAAAAGGTTTCGACAAGCTGCTGGAATTGCGGCCGCAGGAGATCCAGATCGGCATCCTCAAACGCCTGCGCGGTACGCCGATCGTGCGGCATGATGCGGAATGGGAAATGGTCTACAGCCCGCACCCGCCTTACGAAATCCTGAAGACGAAACACGTGCCGTTCGCGAACATGCAGCGGATGCGCCGGTTCCAGCGGTACTGGGATTTGATCGCCAACAGCGGCAAATTCGCGCGCACGGCCGACGTTCTCTGTAGAGCCGACGCACGCGTCGCCCGCGAGCCGGATCGGGTGACGCATGCGTCACCCCTACAGGGCGCGTTTCAGCGTTTCCTCGCCTTCTCCGATTGGCTTTACGCCCGCGCCGGCCAGCGCACGCACGGGATCGCGCTGGGCGATCTCACGCTCTTCCTGCGCCAATACCTCGTCGACGTCGCGAAACTCGACGCCGGCCTGATCGACGAAACTCTCAAGCTCGACCATAATCCCCGCCGCAAATCGGCGGACTTGCCGAAGCGGCAAACTCAACACCTGACTCCCTCATGACCCACCCCGCAATGCTTATCGTTTTTGGCGTGATCGTCGGCGTCTTCTCCGGCCTGATGGGCCTCGGCGGCGGCGCGGT
>JBBQQZ010000374.1:0-3635 GCA_038215325.1 Tepidisphaerales bacterium
CGGATCGAAGGGGTGCGCGGGATGTAGCATGCTACATTCGGGGTGCTCCGGATTTGATGACTCGCGTGGGTTAGCCGCGACGCGAAGCGCTCCGCTTCGCGTTGCGGCTAAACTAAAAGATCGCAAAAAATCGGCGCACGCTGCGCCATTGTCGTGACAAATGCGCAGCGCGGGGGGTCTATGTGGAAAGACCACGCGCGTTCTTTGACATGTGAATCAAGCCCTGGGTCGCCCGAGGTAAACGTAGCGATGAATGTAGCACGCTACATCGGATTTTGGAGCGCGATGGCCGTGAGTCGTTGGCTGGTCAGGGTTGAGGGCGCGGGGGACGATGTGCCAAATGTAGCGCACTCGATTCGGCCATTTGTGGTTGCGGAAGTTCGGGGGACGGAATGGCGGCTACAAAACGCGGGTGTCGCGTGTTATCAATGATGGCACACATGGGCTCCATCCCTCTCTACGATCCGAATCCCGTCGCCGACGCGTCGCACGATGTTCGCGCGCCAGGCGGGTATGAGTGGTGGTACTTCGACGCCGAAGACCCCGCCACCGATACGCAGGTCGTCGCGATCTACCTGCACGGCTTCGTCTTCCACCCCGGCTACCTGCGCGCGATCGGGCACTACCTCAAACGCCCGACCAAACGCACCCCGCCGGTGGCGTCCGACTTTCCGTGCATGTACCTGTGCGTCTACCGCGGCGGGAAGATCGCGCACCAGTTCATGACGCAGTACAAGCCTGCTGATTTTCGATCGAGCAAGGATGCGCTCGATGTCGCGATCGGTCCGAATCGTCTGACCCGCCAAGGCGATGCGCTGCGTCTGAACCTCACCGGCACGCCGTGGCAGCTCACGTGGCAAGGCCCCAAGACGCTGACGGATCAGTCGCTTACGGCCGATCTCACCTTCACCCCCACGTTCTCCCACGCGCCGGCGGAGCGGGTGTTTTTGTCGCGGGCGATGACCGGCGCGGACCATCGCTGGGTGATCGCGAATCCGCGCTGTGAGGTCTCTGGATCGATCGAGCTAAGCCGTGGAGCGGCGGGTGGGGAGAAGATTTCGTTCGCGGGTCGCGGGTATCACGATCACAATTACGGGACGGGTGCGCTGGGTCCGGGTTTGCGTCACTGGATCTGGGGCCGGGCGATCCTGGACGATCGCGTGATGACGTTTCACTACGCCATCCCCACCGATCGATCGCTGCCCGACGAAATCCATCTCGTCGAAGCCGACGCAGCGGATTTCCGCGAAATCCCGGTTGATCGCGTGAGCGCGGATTGGTCTGGCCGCACGGGCGTCAACGTGCGGTATCCGAAACGGCTGGCGTTCGACGAATCGCTGGTGCTGACCAGCCCCCGCGTGATCGATTCGTCGCCGTTCTACATGCGGTTAATGTACGAAGCGACCGTCCGGGGGCAGCGAGCGCAAGCGTTTTGTGAGGTCGCGAGCCCGAATCGTCTCCGCTGGCCGATTCTCGGGCGTATGATTGAGATGAGCATTGATAAGCGAGCGTGCAAGTGAACAAGGTCCATCTCCAGCCCGAAGATTTGCCGAGCGACCCCGAGAAGGTCGAAGCGAAGCTGTCCGCGCCGACCGGCGCGAAGCGCGTGGCGTACTGGCGGCTTCTGGTGGCCGTGGCGTTGATCGGGCTGATGCTGATGTTCGGGTACATCGCGTGGCATCTGATCCGGATTCTCGGGTAGCGGACGCTGCGCGAATCGGCTGTCTCGTGTTATTCTCCCGCGACGGGAATGGACTGGACGGCGGACAAACTCACGGCCCTGGCGACTGGGTACTGGCAATCGGCGGCGCTGATCGGCGCGGTCGAGATTGGCGTATTCGATCACCTTGATGAACCGCGCACCGCGCCGGAGATCGCCGAGCGGTGCAAGGTGAAGGTGGAGTTGCTGGTATCGCTGCTGGATGCGCTGGCGTCGATGGACTTGCTGGCGAAGTGCGAAGATCGCTACCGCATCGCGCCGGGTGCCGGGCCGCTATTGTCGCGGGAGTCGGGGATGTGCATGACCGACGCGCTCCGCTACAACGGCGATCTGTATCGCCAATGGGGCAAGCTCGCCGAGGTGCTTCGCACGGGCACGCCGGCGGTGCCGCAGCAGCAGCAACTGGGGCTGGATCCGGCGATGACGCGCCGGTTCGTCTACGGAATGGAATCCAAGGCCCGCGCCTTTGTGCCGGCGGTGGCGCCGATGATCCGGCTGGATACCGAGCGCACGCTGCTGGATGTGGGTTCGGGGCCGGGAACGCTCACGCGAACGCTGCTGGAAACCCATCCCGACCTGCACGCCACCCTGCTGGATCTGCCCGATGTGCTGGCGGTCGCGCGCGACATCTGCACACACTCGCCGGCGTCGAATCGGCTGAGTTTTCACGATGCCAACTACCGATCCGATCCGCTGCCCAGGCCGTTCGACGCCATCGTCTACGCCGGTGCCCTGCACCAGGAGACGCTGGAGACCGCCCAGCGCCTCGCAGGCCGCTTCCATGAGTCGCTCGTGCCCGGCGGGCGGGTGTTCGTCGTGGACCTAATGCTCGACGACGATCGCACCAGCCCCACCTTCTCGGCGCTGTTTCAGATTACGATGATGCTCATGCGTCCGGCGGCGCGGGTGTTCAGCCGGGCGGAAATCACCGGTGTGCTCGCGAAGGCGGGTTTCACCTCCATCGTTTCGCAGGAGCCGTCGAGTAGCCCGTATCGGCTGGTGACGGCACGCAAGTCGGAGACCGAATGATGCTCGCACGTTCCGCCGCGTTGTCGCTTCTGCTCGCAGCCGCTGCGCTGGCGCAGGACGTCGAGAAGCATCCGTACGACGTCGCGCGCGACGCGATCCGCCAGTCGATCGAAGCGAAGAGGAAAGAGTTCGCCGGCAACCCGGACATGCTGGTGTTGGATTCGCTGGTGGCGGATCGAAAGCAGCGGCGTGTGGAACTCCTCGGCTGCGCGACGGGCATTGCGCCCACCGACGCGTTGGAATTTTTCGTCGCGGCGCACAGTTCGGGGAAGGATTACGAATCGCTGGCATTAACCTGGGCCATGCCGTCGGACGTTCACAAGGCGCTGGAATTTATCGGCCTGAAACCCGGTCGTCCGATCAATTTTGAGACGAATCACCACTGGACGCGCGGGCCGCGCGTAAGCATGACATTCAACTGGGAGGAGAAAACAATCGCGGCCGAGGAACTGGTGATCGACACAGAGACCAAATCCCCGATTCCGGCGACGGGCATGGTCTTCACCGGATCGTTCCGACACACCGACGATGACGGCAAAACCTGGTACGCCGCCGACGTGGTTGATTCCAAGGCGATCGCGCCCAACTACAACGACCCGGTCGCAGTGCTGGATATGCCGGGGCGTCTGTCGCAGGCGAACGTATACGGATTTCAGCGGCCGAACCCGAAGTTCACGTTCAAGCAGGGACAGCCGCTGACGATCACGCTACAGCCGGCGAAGGATGCGGTGACGTCTCGCGATCTAAAAATCGTCGCGTTCATTGACAATGGCAAGCTGCGCTACGCCGTCCGGGAGAACGGCGCGCTGCTTGCGAGTACCGACAACCTGCCGCAACTGGTGAGTGAGATCGCCAAGCTGGTGGACGGCAAGACCGACCTGTTCAC
>JBBQQZ010000375.1:0-3631 GCA_038215325.1 Tepidisphaerales bacterium
GGAGCGCAAGTGAAGATTGTGTTAGTTTTTCAAGTAGTGGATTCATCGCACCGTGATCGATCAGTGCCGCATGAATCGGTGCGATGAATCGCACCCTACAAAACTGGGCACGATAAACGGCGCAGCGGGCGGGTTCGGGCGGGTGGGTTGGGGTGGAGGGGGCGTGGCGCTGCGGGAATCGCGATGGCGCGGCGGGGAGGCCGGAATATCACCGCCGGACGGGCGCAGGATAGCATACTGCCCGCGCGTAGCGCTCGTTAACGTCTCGTGCCTACCGTGGCGTTCACCCTACCAGTCCGGTTTGTTCAGTGCTCGCGATGGGGTGAACGCCACCTTACGCCGTCGGATGAGCATCCGGGAGCGGCGGATGCTTATCGCGCGCGGGCGAAGAGTCATCGGGCCGGGCAGGATGATTATCGCGCGTGGCCGGATGATCATCGGGCGGCTTCGGATGCTCATCGCTCGCGGCCGGGGCGTCCTTTTTCGCGCCCCGTGCGTCGTTCCTCGTGCCCGGTACGCACTTGGCCGCGCCATGGGCGTCCTTCCGGGGCGGGAAGGGCGTCCCTGCGGAGAGCAAGTGCGTCCTTCCGGACAGATGGGGCGTCCTTCCGCTCGGGAAGGGCGTCCTTGCAGCGAAGAAGGGCTTCCTTTTGACTCGAAAGGACGTCCTTCTGGCGAAGAAGGGCTTCCTTTTGACTCGAAAGGGCGTCCTTCCGGCGAAGAAGGGCTTCCTTTTGACTCGAAAGGACGTCCTTCCGGCGAAGAAGGACGTCCTTCTTCGCGCCACGGGCGAGTTATCGGCCAGCCCCGGCGCGCGGCCGAGGCGGGTGGGGGATTCTATCGGGCGGCGGGAGGAAATGCGGCGGGGAACGCGCGTGTACGGCGCGGGTGAAACACAATGCCGTCCACCATCCCGCCCATCCTACGTTGGTCCAACTGGCCGCATCGCAGGCACTACCACTCCGAAGCGTTCGCGCGTAACTTGTATGCGTCCCGGCCGATGACTGGCGGGGGAGTGTGTGTACGAAGGAGCATCCGTGGCCGTGGGAAAGCAAGTTCGATTCGTGTGTGCGGGCATTGGCGGGTACGCGTGGTCGATCGCGCAGCAGATGATGGGCGTCGCCGAGAGCGAGTCGCCGGAGATTCGTCTCGCCGCGATGTGCGATCCGAATCTCGACCAGTTCGCCGAGCGCATCGCCAAGCTGAGCGCCCGGGGGATCAACACCTACCGGACGTTCGAAGAAATGCTCGCCAGGGAGCCCGCCGACGCCGCGTGGTTGCCGTTGCCGATCCACCTGCACCGGCCGTTCACGGAACAGGCGCTCGCTGCGGGCAAGCACGTCGTCACCGAAAAGCCCGCCGCCGGCTCGCTTCAGGATGTGGACGCGATGATCGCCGCGCGAGATCGCGCGGGTAAAGCGGTGCTGGTCGGCTTCCAGGACATCTACGCGCGTCCGACCGCGCCCGCCAAGCAGGCGGTGCTGAACGGCCAACTGGGTAGGGTGACGCACGCGACGGTCTGCGCCGGCTGGCCGCGCGATCTGTCGTACTTCTCACGAAACGAATGGGCGGGCGCGATCGCGATGAACGGCGTGTGGGTGCTGGATTCGCCGCTCCAGAACGCCATCTCGCATTATCTCAATCTCGCGCTGTTCCTGCTTGGCCCGCAGCCGCTCGTATCGGCGACGCCCGAGGCCGTTGAGGCTGAACTGTATCGCGCCAACGATATCGATAACTATGACACCTGCGCCCTTCGCCTGACACTCCCCGGCGGGGTGAAGCTGATCGTGTTCCTCACGCACGCGGTCTCAAACCAGACCGACGCGACGGTGGTGCTGCACGGAACCGAGGGGTCGCTGACGGTCAACTCCGGCGGTTACCAGATCGCGGGCAAGCAGCCTTTTGCGTGGCCTGCCGACGACATCAAGCACGCGAACATGATCCGCACGATCGCCCGTCATATCCGCGGCGAGCCGGTCGACGGCGCGCTGGCGACGCTGGAGATGGCGCGGCTGCACACGCAGATCGTCAACGGCGTGAGCGAAGCCGCGCCCGTGGTCGATTTCGACCGGGCGCACGTGAGCGACGCCGCCTACACGCAAAACGGAACGGTGATGAAAGCCGTCTGCGGTCTGGAGGAAGTCATGCTTCGCTGCGTGGCCGAGCAGAAACTGCCCTCGGAACTGGGCGATATCTCCTGGTCAAAGCCCGGCGGCTCGAAAGACCTGCGAAACTACAACGCGTTTGCCGGACCGAAAACCCTTTAACGCCGCGGCTTTGCGCGGGATGAACTCGTTCGTGCGAGTGGAAACCCGCAGCAAGTTGCGGCGCCAAACGTTTTGGAAGCGGATTGGGCACCTTCCGGTCGATTTCACGTCGGTTGGGTTTCCTGCTATCATTAGCTGCTTGTTTTTTCCCGGAGAATGTGACCGATGAGCCTCAAAGAGACCGACCCCGCAATCGCCGCCTTGATCGCCAAGGAAACCGACCGCCAGCAGAACACGCTGGAGATGATCGCCAGCGAAAACCACACGTCTGAAGCGGTAATGGAGGCGCAGGGCTCGATCCTGACCAACAAATACGCCGAGGGGTATCCGGGCCGTCGGTATTACTCGGGCTGCGGGTTCTATGACGAGATCGAGCAGCTTGCGATCGATCGGGCGTGCCAGCTTTTCGGCTGTAAGTACGCCAACGTCCAGCCGCACTCGGGTGCCAATGCGAACTTTGCGGTGCAGCTTGCGATGTTCAATCCCGGCGACACCTTCGCCGCGATCGAGCTGTCCAACGGCGGGCATCTCACGCACGGGTCGCCGGTGAATGTGTCGGGCAAGTGGCTCAAACCCGTCACCTACAAGCTGGTTCAAGACGAAAGCCGCGATGACTGGGGCTATCTCGATTTTGATTCGGTCGAAGCGGTTCTCAAGGAACACTGCCCGAAACTGATCATGTGCGGTTACAGCGCGTACCCGCGAACGATCGACTTCAAGCGGTTCCGCGAGTTGGCGGACAAGTACGGTGCGCTGCTGTGGGCGGATATCGCGCACGTCGCGGGCCTGGTGGCGGGCGGGGCGCATCCGAGCCCGTTCCCGCATTGCCACATCGTCACCACGACCACGCACAAAACCCTCCGCGGCCCGCGCGGGGGGCTGATCCTGACCAACGACGAAGACCTGGCCAAGCAGTTCAACAAAGCCGTTTTCCCCGGCAGCCAGGGCGGCCCGCTGATGCACGTGATCGCCGCGAAGGCGGTCGCGTTCGCCGAAGACCTGAAGCCCGAGTTCAAGACCTACGCCGCCCAGATCGTCGCCAACGCCAAGCGGCTGGCGAAGGAACTGATGGACAAGGGTTACAAGCTCGCGTCGCGCGGGACCGACAATCACCTGATCTTGATCGACCTGCGTCCGATCGACGCCGAACTCACCGGCAAGATCGCGTCGGTATGGCTGGAGAAGGTCGGCATCATCGCCAACATGAACACCGTTCCGAACGAAACGCGCAGCCCGCTGCACACCAGCGGCATCCGCATGGGCACGCCGGCGCTGACTACTCGCGGGCTGAAGGAAGTCGAGATGGCGAGCATCGCCGGCATCATCGACCGCACTTTCCGCAGCAAGGGCGACGAAGCCGCGCT
>JBBQQZ010000376.1:0-3619 GCA_038215325.1 Tepidisphaerales bacterium
TTCCAGGCGGTGGCGGCGGTGTTGCTGTCGTTTTTGACGGTCATGCTGGCAGGCCCGAAGGTGATCGCGTGGCTCAGGCAGCAGAAGATTGGCGACATCCCGAACTTCGACGAAGCGCAGATGAACGAGCTGATGACCACCAAGAAAGGCACGCCCACGATGGGCGGCCTCTTGATCATCTTCGCGATCGCGGCGGCGGCGCTGCTGCTGGCGGACCTGAGTAATTTTTATGTCACCATGGCGCTGGTGACCGTGCTGCTCATGGGTGCCGTCGGTGCCGCCGACGACTGGTTGAAATTGACGGTCGCGCGGCGTCAGAAGGGATCGCGGCAGGGTCTGACGGGCAGGGAAAAGCTGCTGTTCCAGATCGGCCTCTCGGCGATCCTCTGCTACTTCACCTGGAGCTACGGGTATCGGCTCGACGAGGCGCGCGGGCTTTACATCCCGTTCAGGCAGAGTCCGCTGGTTGATCTTAACTTCGCCGCCTACGTCATCTTCGGCGTGCTGGTGATGGTGGGCGCGAGCAACGCGGTGAACCTGACCGACGGCCTCGACGGACTGGCGGCCGGGTGCATGACGCTGACGGCGTTCTCGTTCCTCGTGCTCTCGATCATCATTGGCGATGTCGGGCTGAGCGCCGAACTCCTGTTCGACCACTTCCCCGCCGCCGGGCAGATGGCGGTGTTTTCGGGCGCGATCCTGGGGGCGTGCATGGGGTTTCTGTGGTTCAACTGCAATCCGGCGCGCGTGTTCATGGGCGACACCGGTTCGCTGGCGCTGGGCGGGCTGATCGGGTACATCGCGATCGTCATCCGCCAGGAAGTCATGCTCCTGATCGTCGGCGGCGTCTTCGCGGCAGAGGCGATCAGCGTGATGATGCAGGTCGGCTGGTTCAAGTACACCCGCATCCGCTTCGGTCAGGGCCGGCGCATTTTCCTGATGAGCCCGCTGCACCATCACTTCCAGAAAAAGGGGTGGACTGAAACGCAGGTGGTCGTCCGTTTCTGGATCGTGAGTGCGATGCTGACGGCACTGGCGCTGGCGACGATCAAACTACGCTGATGCCCGCGGCCACAGCAGATTGAACCGCATCGGCCACCAGGTGTCGCGTGGGATCGGATGGATCCCACGCTCGAATCGATCATCCCCCAGCGCCAGCGCGGCGCGACGCAGCAGCGGGAGGATTTTTTCGCGGGTGTCCGGGGCGTCAAGCTGCATCTTCCAGGCCCGCTCCGTGAACGGCATGATCCACTCCACCGCCCGCTTGATGCTCCGGCCGTCGTCGGTGCCGTCGCGCCAGAGGTTGATGCCGATCAGATCGCCCGCGTCGGCCAGGTGCATCAGGGCCTCGAGGTTGAAGCAACTGTAGCTCATCGGCTTGGTGCGCGCCAGCTCGTGCGGCTGCCTGCCGTCCGGCTCGATCTGCGACGCGATGCGCCGTCCGAGAACGCCCCGAAGAATATCGCGTGCGGCGCTTTGGCGGTCGCAGAAGAGGCAGAACCACACCACCTGCGTGTCGAACCACGTGCCGTGATTGTTGTGCTCCATCCGCTCGGTCAGACCCAGGTCGCTGGCGAGCAACCAGTCCACGTATTCGTCGAACCACTTTTTGAGCGCCAGCGCGTCGCTGATCGTCCACTGCGGCGGCGGAATGACCATGAGCAGGCGGACGAGATCGACCCACTCTTCGGTATCGATGATGCCGATCCCCCGGCCATCGGTGACGCCCGGGATCGCCTGGCCGTAGCGGAGGTTCGGGTTCATCCTTGTCGCAGGATCGACGAACCACGTGCGAAGCAGCTTCACCGCCTGCTGGCCGAAGCGGTTATCGTCGGTGAACGCCTGGGCGAGCAGAAACGTGATCGTGTGTCGGCTCATCGCTTCGAGGCTGGAATAGTCGGTCGCGGAACTTTCGCGCTCGGGATTCACCAGACCGTCGCGCCGGATGTACGGCAATCCATCGTTGGTATCGGGGTTCGGCCACCAGTACGGGCCGATCGAGTAATAGTCGCGCTTGTCGCCGCTGGGGGGCGTGAGAGATTTTTCCATCACGCTGAACGGGCCGTCGCGAACGATCATCTCGGCGCGATGGAGCAGGCGGTCCAACGCCGACATCGTGAGCGGATCGCGTGCCGCGACCAACTGTCGCACGATGGTAATGTTTTGCGGCGTCATGTCGGGAGGGAATCTAGCATGACTTGACGCTTCAGGCGATACTTGCTCTGCGGCGACGTACCACGTACCGCAGGTGTTTTTACTTAGGCGATCTGAACAACCTCAACCGGAGCGGTCTTGCAGCGATTTGATTTCACATGGGAGTTTCCTCTGCCTCGCGTTCACACCGGCATGCTGCTGGGCAACGGCCGGATGGGCGCAATGATCTGGGGCGGGGGCAATGTGCTGAAGATCACGCTGGGTCGCGGCGACTGGTGGGACCATCGCGGCGGGAAGCAGTGGACCGACGCGATGAACTGGCCCGACATCCGCCGGCTGCTCGAAGCGCACGATGAGGCGGGCATTCGCGCGATTTTCGCCGAGAAAGGCGTCGGCGGCGCGACCCGGGCGACGATCGTGCCGGTCGGGCGCTTTGAGCTGCGTCTCCCGGTCGATGCCGCGATCATTCGCGGCCGGCTCGACCGGCACGCGGGGGTCATCACCATCGACGTTGATCGGCAGGGAACGATCCACACGATCGCGATGGAGCTGACGATGGACGCGCCGCTGCTGCGCGTGTCGCTGTCGCGCGGGGTCGGCGAGATCACGATCAAGCCCCTGCCCGCCTACGAAACCGCCGGCGACAAGCTCGCCAAGCGCGAGATCGCGGTGCCGACGATGATCAGCGAGCCTGACGGCGTCGTCGGATTCGTCCAGTCGCTACCGGATGATCCGCCGCTGACGGCCGTGGCGATCAAGCGCGGGAGCGATGTCTGGATCTCGACGGAACTCGACGACACCGGTGCCGCGCTTCAGCGTGTGCGGGAATCGGACGACACGGCGTTCAAAGCGTCGCGCCGCTGGTGGAGCGATTACTGGTCGCGATGCCCGAAGCTCACTTTGCCGAACCCGAAGCTACAGTTTTTGTACGACTACGGCATGTACAAGTTCGCCGGGCTGACCTGTCCGCTGGGCGTGGCAGCGGGCTTGCAAGGCCCGTGGATCGAGGATTACACCACCCCGCCGTGGTCGGGAGATTATCACTTCAACATTAACGTGCAGATGTGCTACACGCCCGCCTACGCCGGCAACCAGCTCGACCACCTGCGGCCGCTGTTTGATCTGATCGGCTCGTGGATGCCGCTGCTGCGCGAACACGCACGCAAGTTCATGGGCATCGACGACGGACTGATGCTCCCGCACGCGGTGGATGACCGTTGCAAGGTGATCGGCAGTTTCTGGACCGGCACGATCGACCACGGCTGCACCGCGTGGGTCGGCAAGATGATGCACGATTACTGGAGCTTCGGCGGCGCGGACGACGCCTGGGCGAAGGACGTGCTCTACCCCTTCCTGCACGGCGCGATGCGCGTCTACGAAGAGATGCTCGATCGCGAAGGCGACCTACTGGTGTTGCCCGTGAGCGTATCGCCGGAGTATCGCGGGGCGGAGATGAACGCGTGGG
>JBBQQZ010000377.1:0-3613 GCA_038215325.1 Tepidisphaerales bacterium
TGATGGACTTGTGCCAGCGCATCACCGTCCTCGACCACGGCCAGGTCATCGCCTGCGGCTCGCCGCAAAGCGTGCAGTGTGACGAGAAGGTGATCGAAGCGTATCTGGGCGCGCCGGCGCATTCGGTTGGCGAAGTCATTGCACACGACATGCAGAATGGAACCGCAGATGAACGCCGATAAACGCAGATGGAAATGCAGGAACGCGAATGTGTGGCGTGGGCATCTTGCCCACGCGATCCTGGATATAGATTTATTACCTGGGCAGGATGCCCACGCCACAGTTTCCTCGTCTTCGCATTTCATCTGCGTTCATCTGCGTCCATCTGCGGCTAACCATGTCTGAAGTGTTACTCGACATCATCGACCTCCACGTCCACTACGGCGCGATCCACGCATTGCAGGGCGTACACCTGCGTGTGAAGCGGGGCGAGATCGTCACGCTGATCGGCAGCAACGGCGCGGGCAAGTCGACCACGCTCCGCACGATCTCCGGCCTGCTGAGGCCAACGAGTGGGTCGGTGATTCTGGACGGGCAGCGGATCGACCGCGCTGCGCCGCACGAGATCGTGCGGCGAGGGATCGCGCATTCGCCGGAAGGACGGGGGATTTTTGCGAACCTGTCGGTGGATGAAAACCTGATGCTCGGCGCGTATTCGCGACACGACCACGCCCTCATCAGGCAGGACCGCGAGAAGTCGCTCGATCTGTTCCCCCGCCTGCGCGAACGCCTGAAACAACAAGCCGGCACCCTCTCCGGCGGGGAACAGCAGATGCTGGCGATGGCGCGGGCGCTCATGGCGCGGCCGCGTCTGCTATTGCTGGACGAGCCGTCACTGGGGCTTGCGCCGCAGATCGTCCAACTGATCTTCAGCATCATCCGCCAGATCAACAAAGAGGGAATGACGATCCTGCTGGTGGAGCAAAACGCTCACATGGCGCTGAGCGTGGCGAACGAAGGCTACGTGATCCAAACCGGCGTGGTCATCAAACACGGGCCTGCGAAGGACCTGCTGGCGGATGCGGATGTGCAGAAGGCGTATCTGGGCGGGTGAACGCTCCCTCTCCCCGAGGGGAGAGGGAATCAAACCTAATCGATCTCCGACAGTTCCTTTGCGATCGCCCCCACCACCGCCTTGGCGTCGCCGAAGAGCATCAGCGTCTGGTCGGCGGTGTAGAGTTCGTTGTCGATGCCGGCGAAGCCGGGGTTCATCGAGCGTTTGATGGCGAAGACGGTCTTTGCCAGGTCGGCGTTGATGATCGGCATGCCGTAGATCGGGCTGCTCTTGTCGTGCCGGGCGGCGGGGTTGACCACGTCATTGGCGCCGATGACCAGCGCGACATCCGCCTGAGCGAAGTCGCCGTTGATGTCGTCCATCTCGGAGAGCTTGTCGTAGGGGATTTCCGCCTCTGCCAGCAGCACGTTCATGTGCCCGGGCATACGGCCGGCAACCGGGTGGATCGCGAAACGTACGTCGACGCCGCGGCGCGTGAGGTGGTCGTACAGTTCCCGCACCTTGTGCTGGGCCTGACTGACGGCCATGCCGTAGCCGGGGATGATGATGACCTTGTTCGCCACATCCATGATCTGGGCGGCTTCTTCGGGCGTGGTCGATTTCACGGGCTTCTTCTCGCCCTGCACCGCCGCCTGCTGAACCTGGCCGAACGCGCCGAACAGCACGTTGGTGAACGAGCGGTTCATCGCCTTGCACATGATGATGCTGAGGATCAGCCCGCTCGCACCATCGAGCGCGCCGGCGACGATCAGAAGCTTATTATTGAGCACAAAGCCCATCAGCGACGCGCTCAAACCGGCATAGCTGTTTAAAAGCGCGATCACGGTCGGCATATCCCCGCCGCCGATCGGGAGGATGAGCATGACGCCGAAGGCGAGCGCCAGGATGATGAGGATCGGGAAGATCCACGTCTGGTCCGGCCAGATCGACAGGCACACGCCGCACGCCACCGCCAGCGTCAGGACGGTGACGTTGACGATATTCTGCCCCTTATACGTCATCGGCCGCGTCGGGAGCAGTTCCTGCAGCTTGCCGAACGCCATCAATGAGCCGGTAAACGTGAGCGCACCCAGCAGCACCTCCGCCGCCAGGATCGCCATGATGTAGGGCCGGGTCTCGGGGGTGGAGAACTCGATGTAATAGTGCGCCGTACCCACCAGCGCCGCCGCGAGGGCGCCGAAGGCGTGCGACAGCGCGGTTCGCTGGGGCACGTGGGTCATCGGCATCAGGATCGCCATGGGGATGCCCGCGCCGGCACCGACCACCATGCCCACGATGATCCACTGGTATTCGATCACTTCGGCAGACAGCATCGCGCCGACGACCGCGGCCAACATGCCGATCGCGCCGATGTGGTTACCCTTTCGCGCGGTCGCCGGCGCGCTCAGCCATTTCAGCGAGAGCACGAAGCAGGCACAGGCGAACAGGAAGCAGGTCAGCGTGAACGAGTTCTGGATCGCGTCACCACGAGCGGCGTGAACGACCGCCTGCGTGGTGGGGACGGCGACTTCGGCGAGGAAGAGGGAAGCGTAGTTCATCGCTTCACCTCACGCTTCTTAAACATCTTGAGCATCCGTTCGGTGATGAGGAAACCGCCGACGACGTTGGTCATCGCGGTCGCGACGGCGATCGTGCCGAGCACCGTGCCGAGAGTGCTGTGGCCTTGCCCAGCAAGTTCGATCGCGACGATCACGCTGATCGCGCTGATCGCGTTGGTCAACGACATCAGCGGCGTGTGCAGCATATGGCTGACCCGCTTGATCACCTCCACCCCCAAAAAGGCGGCCAGAAGGAAGACGAATAAATGCGAACTTAACTCACCCATGCTTGCTCCATTCGTGGTGCAGGCATCTTGCCCGCACAAAATACGTGGGCAGGATGCCCACGCCACGTTACTCGATGCCGAGAATCTTCTTGATCAGCGGATGCACGACGTTCCCGTCATGGCAAACGACCACACCCGCGACGATCTCGTCGTTCAGATCGAGATTGAGCTGGCCTTCTTTGTTGATCAATATCGCCAGCAATTTGTGCAGGTTGGCGGCGTAGACCTGCGACGCGTGCGCGGGCACGAGTGCCGCGACGTTCGTCAGGCCGATGATCGTGACGCCGTGTTTGACGACGATCTGCCCCGGTTCGGTCAGTTCGCAGTTCCCGCCTCGCTCGGATGCCAGATCCACGATCACGCTGCCCCGCTGCATTCTCTCCACCGCAGAAGCGGGGATCAGCTTGGGCGCGGGTTTACCGGGGACGAGTGCGGTCGTGATGACGACGTCGCTGTCGGCGATCACCTTGGCCATCAGGTCGCGCTGTTTCTGCTGTTGTTCGGCGGACTGCTCTTTCGCGTACCCGCCGGCATCCTGAGCGCCGGCGGTATCGAGGGGAAGCTCGATGAACTTCGCGCCGACCGACTGCACCTGTTCTTTGACCGCCGGGCGGACGTCGTAGGCGCTGACAACCGCGCCAAGGCGTTTTGCGGTCGCGATCGCCTGCAAGCCGGCGACCCCGGCACCGATGACAAACACCCTCGCCGGCTGCAATGTGCCGGCGGCGGTCATCATCATGGGGAAGATTTTTTCGAGCGTCTCGGCGGCGAGG
>JBBQQZ010000378.1:0-3612 GCA_038215325.1 Tepidisphaerales bacterium
TCGGTGTCGTGTCCAACCGAAGAGACTCATGGACGCCGGAATATGTAGCAAAATGTAGCGCGCGCAAAGTTGCGGCGGCAGACGAAGGAGTCGCTGATGATGTCTAAATCCTTACTGATCGGGATCTTAGGGCTTGCCTTGTTCTGGCCGTTGGAGGGGCGCGTCGCGCACGCTGATACATTCCAAAACCCCAAGGCGAACATCCCGCCCCAGGCAAAACCGCAGCGACGCAACGCCGGCGAAGGCTTTCCGCCTTTGCCGTTGCCCGCGACGCCGTTGCGTCGATCCGAGAAAAAGCGCGAACCCAGCCCGCCTGCGCTGGTGGGGACCGTCACGTTCGCCAAAGGCCAGATCCAGGGCGCGAATACCGACTGGCAAACCACGATCATCGACATCGAACGCTGGGTGCAGTGGACCAACAATCAGCTCGGGCAGAAATACCGCTTCGTCCAGACCGATTTCGCGAAGTTCAGCTACGACCCGACCGAGTTGCCGATCCTCTATTTCACCGGTTGGCAGGCGTTGCCGCAGTTCGATGAAGGCACGATCCAGAAGATGCGGCAATATCTGACCGACGGCGGGACGTGGGTCGTCCACAGCAACTGCGGCAGGCCTGAGTTCAACGAATCGTTCCGCCGCGAAATCAAACGCATGTTCCCCGATCGCGAGATGGCTGCCATCCCGACCGACCATCCGCTGTACTCGTCGTTCCATCCGATCAAAGAGATGCGCGTGCGGAAGGGGACCGAGCCGTTCAAGACCATCCCGCCTTACTTGGAAGTATTGAACATCGGCACGCGGGCGGCGGTGATTTTCTCGCCGATCGATCTGTCGTGCGGGTGGGACGCCGAGAAAAACCCGATCGAAGGCGGCGTGCTCTATCACCAGCAGGACGCGCTCAAGCTCGGCGCCAACATCACCACCTACGTGCTTGCCGAGTATCAGTACGGCCGATTTTTCGCGCACGAGAAGATCTATCACCAGTCCGACCAGGCCACGCGCGACCAACTCGTGCTCGGCCAGATCGTCCACAACGGCGACTGGGATCCCGTCCCGCACGGCATCCCCAACCTGCTCAAAATCATCGACCAGAGCACCACGCTCAACGTGCAGTTCAAACGCATTCCCGTTGACCCGGCCAAGGACGATATCTTCAAGTTCCCCGTCCTGATGCTGATCGGCCAGCGCGATTTCCAATGGTCCGACGTCGCCGCCAAACGCATGCGCGAATACCTCGACAACGGCGGAGTGCTGTGGGTGGATTGCGCCGTCGGCAGCAGCGAGTTCGACCGCGCGTTTCGACGCGAACTCAAGAAAGTCTACGCCGACAAAGACCTCAAAGCCCTGCCGACGTCCCACCCGCTGTTCACCTTCGTGACCGACGTGCGCCAAGTGCAGCTCGCGCCGCTGGGCGCCCAACTTTTCCCCGGCCTGAACACGCCGGCGATCGAAGCGATCGAAGTCGACGGACTCTTGCCCGTCGTCTACTCACGCCTGTCCATGAGCGCCGGCTGGGAGAAACTCCCCCGCGCCTACAACGTCGGCTACAGCGACGAAGATTCAGTGAAGCTCGGCGTGAATACGTTGATGTATCTGGTGACGCACTGAACGCAGGGATTCTTAGCGTTCTAGACTTTGGAAAGCTGGTTAACGGTCGCCCGGAGGTCTTTGGGGACGGGGGCTTCGACGGTCATTATTTGGCCGTTCGGGTGGGTAAATGTCAGTCGATGGGCGTGGAGGGTGAGGCGTGCGATGAGAGGCCGTTCGTCCTCGCCGCGGGTGGGGCGATAATGTCGCTTGTATTGAGACAGGAGGATGGGCAGATCCGATCCGTACAGCGCATCGATCGCCAGCGCGTGGCCGATGTGCGCGAAGTGGACGCGGATCTGGTGGGTCTTGCCGGTTTTTGGGAAGACGCGGACGTAGGTGAAGCGTTTGAGGCGTTCCTCGACCTTCCACGCGCTCACCGCCGGCCGACCGTGCTTGTTGACCGCCATCTTGTCGCGCTCGGTCGGGTGGGGTGCCAGCGGCGCGTCGATCACGCCCTCATCCTCCACCAGCTTGCCCGTCACCAGCGCCAGGTACTCCTTGCCGATGGTGTTGTTCTGAAACTGGTGTGACAGCTTTCGCTGCGCCTCCAGATGCTTGGCGAAGAGCATGACGCCGGTGGTGTCTTTGTCGATCCGATGCACGACGCGCAGCCGCGGATCGTCCTTGCCCGTCCAGGGGAGTTCGAGCTGCTTGGCCAGACGTTCCAGGACGCAATCGGTCTCCCCGCGCCCGGGGATGGCCGCCAGGCCCGCGGGTTTGTTGATCGCCACGGTGTCGGCGTCGTTGTGCAGAATGTCGAGCAGGTCTTGTTTCTTCATCGCGTTTCAATCATTGCGCCACGGACGGGTGGAAGACGAGGAGGATCCACGAATCTGCACGAATCGACACGAATGGAATACAAGATGATGCATTTCCGATTCGTGAGGATTCGTGCAGATTCGTGGATCAATTTTGGTGTTTACTGCCTGATTGCGGACGATTTTGCCCACTTTTTCAGTTCGTCGGTCACGCGGGGCTGGTTACCGTTGATCGCCAGGCTGCGTTGCAGCAGGTCGACGGCGGCGATGCGGAGCTTGTCGTCGGTGAAGCCGCTGAGTTCGTACTGGTGGATCAGGCTGGTGGCCTTGGCGTTGATCGCCGGGACGTAGCGCGGATCGCGGCCGATGACTTCGTCGAGCAGCTTCATCGCCTGTGGAAACTCCAGCGCGGCGGTATAGGTCTCGGCGAGCTTGGTCTGGCTGAAGCTCGTCTTGTTCTTGCTGACGATCTGCTCCCACAGCATTTTCGACTCCCCGACTTTCTTCTGCGCAACCAGGTTGTTCGCCAGGTTCTGCATGATCGCCTGGGAGTCGGGATTGCGTTCCAGCGCCTTTCGATACGCGGTTTCGGCCAGCACCAGGCTGTTTTTGGCGTCCAGCGCCACCCCCAGGTTCGACCACGCGACCGACGAATTCGGGTCCAACTGCGTGGCTTTGTCCAGATACCGTACGGCCTCCTCGGTCTCGCCGACCGAGAGATAGACCGTGCCGAGGTTCATATTGCTCTTGAAATCGTTCGGCGACAGCTTCAGCCCCTTCAGGTACGCAACCGCCGATTCTTTATAGCGGGTGAGGAACTGGTAGGAGACGCCGAGGTAGTAGTGGTTGTTGAGCGTGTACGGGTCAAGCCGGACGAGCACTTCGTACTGCCTGGCGGCCAAATTGTAGTCGTTCTGGTTGCGATAGATTTCGCCCAGAACCACGCGCGCCATGCGCAGATCGGGGTTATTCAGCACCGCCGCTTCGAAGTTCTGGCGCGCCAGATCGGTCTGGCCTTTTTTGTAGGCCTGGTAGCCCGAGACGTACTGATCCAGCGCCTTAGACGGCTCGGCGGCCTTGATGCCGGGGGAGGAACTGGACGCGCAACCTCCCACCAATACGCCAAACAGCACGGCAACGCCGGACAGGGAGGCAAAACGGCCGCGGTGGGGGTGTTGGTTCATGCGGGTTGTATCTGTTGAAGCGACCGCAATATATGCCGCGTCGGCGTCTCCCGCAACGCGAGACCCACACCGAGTGACCG
>JBBQQZ010000379.1:0-3600 GCA_038215325.1 Tepidisphaerales bacterium
CTTGGCATCGCGTTCCTGCGAGAGCTGATGAACACCACCGTCCGCTCGCCGCGTGATGTGGCGAAGGTCGGCCCGATGAACCTGCTGGGCATGATTGCCAGCGACACCGACGATCCTCAGCTCGCCGGCGTGCCGTTGCACATGGTCATCAGCCAGGCACCTCACTCGATGCTCGCCGAACAGTTCCGCCAGGTGCGCACGCGACTTCAGCATGCTGCCTCGCTCGATACGACGCGTACGATCGTGGTCACCTCGCCCGGCCCGGGCGATGGCAAATCGACGGTCGCCTGCAACCTCGCCGCGGGCCTCGCGCTCAACGGCCGGCGTATCCTGCTGGTGGACGCGAACTTCCGTCGGCCGGAACTTCACAAGCTGTTCAACGTGCCCAACGATGCCGGCTTTGCCAGCGTCCTGGATTCCGTCGCCAACCTCGATTCGGCGGTTCAGAAGACCAACATCCCGAACCTCGAACTGCTCACCACCGGCCCGAAGGCCGCGAACCCGACCGAATTGCTCGAAAGCCAGCTTTTCAGCGATTTCATCGACCGTTCGCTCGAAGAGTACGACCACGTCATCTTCGATGCCGGCCCGCTGCTGGTCGTCTCCGAGGCCGTGGCGCTGGCACCGCGCGTCGATGGTGTCATCACCGTCGTCCGTGCCGGTAAAAACAGCCGCGGTATGCTCAGCCGCGTTCGCGATACGCTCAAGCAGATCAAAGCCGAACACCTCGGCGTGGTCCTCAACGGCGTACAAAACTGGGGCGGCGGCTACTACGGCCGTACCATCAAGACGTACTACGCCTACCAAAACACCGACTGATCGCGGCCCGGTGTTTCCAACGAACTCTCGCCCACGGCATCCGGTTGCCGTGGGCTTTTTTATGCGACCTTGCATCGACGATCAGAGATTCCAACGTCGTCACGAGAAGAGCCTCGCCCCAAGAACACGCGATTGCCAGGTTGAAAGCCCTCAGGTCAATCCCAGCTTCCCTCTCCCGGGTACGCCCGGGTGGCTAATACGGATCGTGGGTGATCCACGCGCCTGTAGCTGCGACGCCAGCGTCGCCCCATTGTTGGTCACATACGCAGAAAAGGGCGACGCAGGCGTCGCAGCGAAACCGCAATCTCCGCGCGGGGTTAACGCACGAACCGTATAAGTTGGGGACAGAGCGTAAGTGAACACTGCTTCTTCGTTGCCAGCCGGAACACTCTCACGCCAACCCCCTTTCCATGCGCATATGGGAGGGGGAGCAAGATCGCCAAACGCGATTGTCGGAGTAAAAACCGCATAATGTGCGTTTGGGGCTTGGCAAGGCGGGGGGTTGCCCGTAGAGTGCTGGTCGTTCGGGGATTGGTCGGCAACTCTGTTCCCCTGCTGCCCGCCGCCGCTCGGTGTAGACAGAAATTAGTCTAACTGTGGCCTCTGAAGTGACTTACAATCCGTCATTGCATCCCTCGGAGCGATCGCGGACGTTCTTCATTCGGGGCCTCAAGGCGCTGCTGCCCACGCTGATCACCCTTTCGCTGATCGTGTGGGTCTGGAGTTTCCTCTGGCAACAGCTCGGCCGGCATCTGATCTGGGTGATTCAGAACATCCAGTATTCGCTCGCGGGCGATGAAGCGCAATGGTCTCAGATCAAGCGTTTCTGGACCGACGAGCGGGGGGAGTGGACGTGGTGGGCCCAGTTATTGGGCGTTTCAGCGTCGCTTTTGCTGGTCTATATCGTCGGGCTTCTGGTCGGAAATCTCATCGGGCGATGGTTCTGGAAGCTCGGTGAGGAACTGGCGCTGAAAATCCCGGTCGTCCGGGCGATTTACCCAGCGGTGAAGCAGGTGACCGATTTCCTGTTGCAGGAGCGGTCGAGTCAGTTCCGGGACAGCCGTGTGGTCGCTTGTCGGCCGCACGCGAATGAAATCTGGTCGGTCGGGTTGATCACCGGAACCAGCTTCAAGCCCCTCAGTGACCTGACGGGGGAAGACATGGTGACGGTTTTCATTCCCAGCAGCCCCACGGCGTTCAGCGGGTACGTGATGATCGTGCCGAGGTCGCAGGTCGTGGAGTTGCCCTTGAAGGTCGAAGAAGCGATGCGACTGATCATCTCCGGCGGCGTGCTCGTGCCGGGCGTTAAGCAGTCGATCGGGATGGATACGCCTGAACCGGGCGTTGAGGTCGCGACTGAAGCGGAGATGAGACGCGGCGGCGATGCAGACGGATCTGCTTCGGTTTGATCCTGCGATAGAGCTTTTGCCCGTGTGACCTTTGTGCCGCGGTCGCTACAATGGAGTCGCAGGAGTACGAAACGAAGGAGTAGCCGTGAATGTAATCGTTTCTGGAAGACATCTCACCGTGACCGAGGCAATGAAAACGCACGCTGAGCAGAAAGCGCTCAAGCTGCTGAAGTATTTTGACCGGATCCAGGAGATCGAGGTCATTTTCGACAACGGTAAGGACACGATGTCGGTCGAAATGATCGTCAACGCCGAGCACAAGAAGGAATTTGTCGCCCACCATCTCGACCCCGACGCGTATGCGTGCGTGGACGGGTGTGCAGACAAGCTCGAGCGTCAGTTAAGTGAGCACAAGAAGAAACTTCGGAACCGCAAGCACCCTGAGGGGGGTGCGAGCATCCGGCACCAGTAAAGGCCTTTCAGTCGGGAATTCGGCAAAGGTTCAGGCAAAGCCCATGAAGCTCAGGGAGTTTATTGTAACGGACGCGATCGTCGCCGAACTCAAGGCAAAATCGCGGGATGACGCCATCCGCGAACTCGTCACGTCGCTGTGCGACAATGGCGGGGCGGACAAAAGCGCGTGCGAGGAAATCATCGCAGCGCTGGTCAAGCGTGAGAAGAACGGCTCGACCGGCTTCGGCAAAGGCGTTGCCGTTCCCCACGTGAAGCATCCTGCGGTCACGAAGATGGTTGGCGTGGTTGGACGCAGCGTGCCCGGGATCGACTTCGCCGCGTTGGACAGCCAGCCGGTCTATTCCATCTTCCTGTTGCTCAGCCCTGAAAACCAGCCCCAGCAGCACCTTCAGGCGATGAACATCGTCTTCAGCAACCTTCAGAAGGACATGTTCCGCCGCTTCCTTCGCCAGAGCGACTCGAAGCAAAAGATCATCGATCTGCTTGATGAAGCGGATGGAAAATAAATAGAACTGAAGTGGTCAGTGGTGAGTGGTCAGTTTGGCCGTTCGGATCTGACCACTGACCACTGACCACTTTGATTTCATGACCGCCGTTACACGAGAAGTCACCATCGCCAACACCCTCGGCCTGCACGCACGGCCGGCGATGCAGTTTGTGGACTTGGCGAACCAGTTCAAGTCGTCGGTCACCGTCCACAAGGATGGGCCCGCGGCGGTCACGGTCGACGGGAAAAGCGTGATGCATATGATCACGCTCGAAGCAATTCAAGGTACTCCGCTCCGCATCGAAGCCGAAGGCGACGACGCCGAGCACGCCGTGGAACAACTCGCCAAACTTGTGGAAGACAAGTTTGGGGAAGAGGAATAGGAAGTTGCCAGTTGCCCGGTGTTAGTTTGCCGTCCGAAACGTCTGGCAACAATAAAAAGGGAAAAGGCAACGCAAATAAATTGGAAAA
>JBBQQZ010000380.1:0-3579 GCA_038215325.1 Tepidisphaerales bacterium
TCGAGCAGAGTCGTTCGTCTTGGCACAAACGCCCGCCAGTGCTACACATCCATACCACGTTTGCCACAGCCCAACAGTGAGCACTCGTAGCTCAATTGGATAGAGCATCGGTCTTCGGAACCGAGGGTTGGTGGTTCGAGCCCACTCGAGTGCATTACATCGGCGCAGGGGGCGTGTGTGAAACAGCTCGAAGATCCACGGGCCGATCGCGCGGTTGGAATTTGCCTGCGAGCCTCGCGTGTACGGAATCAACTTCCGCGCGGCGCTGGTGGCGAGACGGACCGGGCACGCTAAACACCTGCACCGGGGCGGGCGGATCGCACGTTGATCTTCATTACTCATCCCGGAGTCGCCTCGGTCACTGGCGAACCGACCCCATGGCCCGACCGGGCGGGGGATCGGAATGTGATCCTGGACCCGACGCTTACGTGATCGCTGGCGGGCGCGGGGGTGCGCCTTGCCGCGCTCTCTGAAGCGTTCACGTCGTCGTCATCCCTTTGGCGGCGAGGCTTTGCGTCGGAAAGTCGGACTTGCTTCCCGGGCTTAACGCGCTTTGTGCCGCAAACCTGTCGAAATCTCGATCCAAAAGATTGGCCCGATAAGCCGCCGGGTAAGATGCGACGCGCCAGATGAAGCATCTTAAATACCTGCCGCTCGCGTTTTTAGCGGGCGTACACGGTTTCGCCATCCTCGCCCCGTACCTCGCGCTGTGCGCGACGGTCCACGCCGTTTCGCAACAGCGAAAGCGCCGGGCTGCCCTGCTCCGCGTCGGCGCGTAGTGAGCGATGCTTAGGGTAATCTACGATTCAATTCGCTCCACGCCCAGTTCAGCCTCCCTCGCGGTTGCGTACCGTTTACCGCGTCCGATCCGTCTGAATGCGGGTCAGGAGGTCTGGAGCCGGCGCAAATTCCCGCGGGCGCTCACCGCCCACTTCAATCAGGAGACCCCGGTCGAATAATCCAAGCACATCCTGCCTGGCTGTCACCTGGGAAATGCCGTGGGCTACTCGATGCGATTCGAATGTGAAGATTGCTGAGCTATGTCGCAATGCATGGTCCAGCACGGCTCGCTGGCGATGATTAAAGATGCCGACCGCGACAATCTGACGCATTCTCTGTTCCTGACTGCTCATTTCGCCAATGCGGGATCGCAGATCCTCGATTGCGTTCCAAGTCGTCCTGAGCATGTACGCTATGAAATACGTCAGATCGTTTTCGTCCGTCTCGGTATATAGAAACGCACGGTAGTACTTCATCCGCGCCGCATTGATGACGCGGGAGATCGTCAGGAATTCAAACAGCCAGTAGCCGCGTTTCAGCATGTACCAGTAGAAGAGCGCCCGCGCGGTTCGGCCGTTGCCGTCGTTGTAGGGGTGTTCGTAGGCGAGCCAGAAGTGAAGGATCGACGCCTTGACCAGCGGATGCATGAAGTTGGCGTCGCTGTCCGGTTCGTTTGCGAACGCCAGCAACTTCTCCATCCGGCTGACTACCTGGTCCGCGGGCGGAGGCGTGTAGACGATTTCCTCGTCCCGAACATCGACAACGTGGATCTGCTCGTCGTTGCTGTCGCGAAATGTGCCTGCGTGCTCAGGGCGGTCGAGTGTCCCTTCGGTCATCGCCTGCTGGATACGATGCAGAAGATCGAAGGTGAGTGGCTCGCGCGCCTGCTCGGCGAGCAGGCGAATCGTTCTGAACCCGTTGGCGATCATCTGTTCGGATCGGTCGCGCGGTTTGCGTCCGGCCCGGAGCATCTCCTTTGCCTTCATTCGGGTCGTGACCGCGCCCTCAATCTGGCTGGTCGCGATCGCTTCCTCCATGTGGGAATCGACGAGGATGCGCTGTTTCCATTTGTCGATCTCGGACTTGCTGGTGGCATCGACGCTGAGAAGGTCGCCGGCGTTGCGATCGACGAGGTGGAGATATCGTTGCGCGGTGTCGGGCAAACTCCATCGGAATGGGGTCCCGTTGACATCTTGCATCGCGGCCAGCCGCTGGTTTGCGACGCGGCCGAGCTTTACTGCGATCCATGCGTGCTCCACCGAAAGCGCTGGAGGGAGGGGCCTCCGCCGGAACTTTTCCCAGTGGTAGTACTCGGAGTTCGCTTGCGCGACGAACTCGCGAATATGCGGCTGCTCGATCAGCTCGATAATTCGAGACAGATCAGTCTGGGCCACCAGCTTGCGGAAGTTCGGGACACGGGGCAATCGCATGATTAGCGTATAGTTATTGAATTACTATACGCTAACTAAAGGGCTAACACAAGCCCAATTTTTCTACGCGCTTTTCGCCAGTTCCGCGTGTTTTGCGTCGTCTTCCAGCTTCTTTTTGAGGTACTTGCCGGTGTAGCTGGAGTCGAGGGTGATGAGTTTTTCGGGGGTGCAACTGGCGATGATTCGGCCGCCGCCGGAGCCGCCTTCGGGGCCGAGGTCGATGATCCAGTCGGCGCACTTGATCACGTCGAGGTTGTGTTCGATCACGACGATGCTGTTGCCCTTGTCCGCCAGGCGGTTGAGGACGTTCAGCAGGTTGTTGATATCGGCGAAATGCAGGCCGGTGGTGGGTTCGTCGAGGACGTAGAGCGTGTGGCCGGTGGAGTTCTTGCCGAGTTCGGTCGCGAGCTTGACGCGCTGCGCTTCGCCGCCGGAAAGCTGCGTGCTCGGTTGGCCGAGTTTGACGTAGCTGAGGCCGACGTCGTTGAGCGCGCCGATCATGCGATGGATGTTGGGGAAGTTTTCGAAGAAATGGAGGGCTTCTTCGACGGTCATCGCCAGCACGTCGGCGATGTTCTTGCCGCGGAACATCACTTGCAGGGTTTCGGGGTTGTAGCGTTTGCCGTGGCAGGCTTCGCATTGCACGTGTACGTCGGGGAGGAAGTGCATTTCGATGAGCTTGGTGCCCTGTCCCTGGCACGCCTCGCAGCGGCCGCCTTTGACGTTGAAGCTGAATCGGCCGGCCTGGTAGCCGCGGACTTTGGCTTCCTTGGTCTTGGTGAAGACCTGGCGGATTTCATCAAACACGCCAGTATACGTCGCCGGGTTCGACCGCGGCGTGCGGCCGATGGGGCTCTGGTCGATCTCGATAATCTTGTCGACGTTCTTCCACCCCTTCAGATCAGAATGCTTGCCGACTTTCACCTTGCTGGCGTTGATCTTCCGTTTCATCGCCGGGAGGAACGTCTGGTTGATGAGCGTCGATTTGCCCGATCCGCTGACGCCCGTGACGCACACCAGCCCGCCGAGCGGGATGCGGACGTCAACGTTTTTCAGGTTGTTTTCGGAGCACGCTTTTAGGTCGACGGAGAGCTTGTTCGGATCGATCGGCCGGCGGGTTTCGGGCTTGAAAATCTGGTATTCGCCGGTGAGGTATTTGATCGTCACGCTTTTTCGCTGCTTCAGCACTGCCGGCATCGGGCCTTCGGCGATGACGTACCCGCCGTGACTGCCCGCGCCGGGCCCGATATCGATCAAATAGTCCGCCGCGCGGATGCAGTCCTCGTCGTGCTCGACCATGATCACGGTATTGCCCAGATCGCGCAGTTTCAGCAGCGTGTGGATGAGCCGATCGTTATCCCGCTGGTGC
>JBBQQZ010000381.1:0-3569 GCA_038215325.1 Tepidisphaerales bacterium
TTGGGTTTGACACCCTCGCCACTCGCCACTAGCCACTCACTACGCTTTCTGCGACACTCCCCCCTCACCCATGCGTGACCTTTTCTACAAGCTGATCCAGCAACAGCACCTCTCTCGCGAGGAAACCCGAGGCGCCTTTGAGGCGATCATGTCCGGGCAGGCGTCCGACGCGCAGGTGGCAGGGCTGCTCATGGCCATGGCGACCAAGGGCGTTTGCCTCGATGAACTCATCGGTGCCGCCGGCGTGATGCGGGAAAAGGTCGTCCCGGTGCCGTTGACCAAGGACGAAGTCGTCCTGGACACCTGCGGTACAGGCGGGGACGTCAAAGGCACCTTCAACATCTCCACCGCTGCCGCGATCCTCGTGGCGGCGTGCGGGGTGAAGGTCGTCAAACACGGCAATCGCTCGGCGAGCAGCAAATCGGGGTCGGCGGACGTGCTCGAAAAAATCGGCGTCCGGCTCGATCTCACCCCCGCCCAGCTCCGCGACTGCCTCGATTCCGCCGGCATCTGTTTCGCCTTCGCCCGCAATCACCACCCTGCCATGAAGCACGTCGCTGCGGCGAGAACCTCGCTCGGCGTGCCCACGATCTTCAACCTGCTCGGCCCGCTCACCAACCCCGCCAAAGCGCGCTACCAGTTGCTGGGCGTCTACTCCCGGCACCTCACCCAACTGCTCGCCGGCGTGCTCAAGGAAACCGGCAGCCACCGCGCGTGGGTCGTACACGCCGAAGACGGACTCGACGAACTGTCCACGCTCGGCGTGACGCACGTCTGCGAACTCAAGGACGGCAACGTCGATTGCTGGACCATCGACCCCGCCGGCCTCGGGCTCATCAAACCGAAACTGGAAGACCTGCAAGTCGATTCCGTCGACGCCTCCGCCATCGCGATCCGCGCGATTATGAATGGCGAGTACGGCCCGAAGCGCGACATCGCCGCCCTCAACGCCGCTGCCGGGCTGGTCATCACCGATAACGCCCGCGACCTCGGACACGGCCTGGCGATCGTCGACCAGGCGATCACCTCTGGACGCGCACGCGAGAAGCTCCAGAAACTGGTACAATTCGCGTAGGGAAGGCGACCGACCGCAATGGCCCTCGACTACGCTACGTCCGCATCCGCATCTCCACCCCGGTCGTTCATTTATCTCGATACCGATTTCACGCGCTGGCTCGTGAAGTGGCGGTTCGTGTTCTTCGTGCTCGTCGCGATCCTCATCGTGCTGCCTTTCAACGGCCAGTGGCGCATCGGGCTCGACAGCTCCCTCTACCGTGGCGTCGCCGACAACCTCGTCGACGGAAAAGGCTACACGTTCGCGGGACTGGCGCAAACACAAATCTACCCCGGACTTCCCTACCTGCTCGCGGGCATCCAAAAAATCACCGGCACGCGCGAAGTCTGGCCGGTGCTGGTCGTGCTGAACGCCTGCGCGCTTTTCGCGATCGTGGCGACCTACCACCTCATCCGCGCGCGCTTCCCGCTTTGGATCGCCGTGGTCGTGACCTGCGGCGTGGCGATGAACGTGAAGTTCATCCAGCAGGCCCACGAACTAATGACCGACACGCCCTTCTTTCTCGGCGTCGTCACCGCGCTATTGGGGTGGGAATGGTTGGGACGAAAGACGCGTGTGGATGCCAGTTTAGCCGGATCGCTCGCGACCCGTGAACCGGCCGCGAGCGGCCGGGCTAAACAGGACGATGCCCAACTTCCCCCGCGCCGACCGGCAATCGCCATCTTCCTCCTCGCCACCGGCCTGCTCCTCGCGGCGGCGATGCGGCCTTCGTTCTGGGTGCTGGCGCTGGCGTTCGTCCTCACCTGCGTCTGGAACATCCTCCGGCACCGAGACCGACGCAGCGTGCTCGGCCTGAGCGTGCTCGTCGGCGTCGGGGTGTTGTTCGCGCTGTTCGACCCGCGCGTCCGCGGGCTCAATTTCCTCCAAGGCGGGTACGAACGCGAGTTCCTGGCGCTGGCGCTCGACTTCGGATCGCGCATCCTCACCAACGGGCCGAAACTGTTCACCACCGAAATCACCGAAAGCTTCTTCGGCGAAACCCTCACCTACGCCGCCGTCCCCGTGGCGATCCTGCTCCTGTTCGGCACGCTGCTGGTGACGCTGAAACGGCCGCTGTGGGGCTTGCAGGTGTTCATCCTCTGCGTCGTGATGGCGCTGCTGTCAGACGTGCCGCGCTACCTGATGATGGTGTTGCCGACCCTGTGGGTGGGGTATGTGCTGGTCGTCCTGTGGCTGACACAGAAGTGGCGGCCGATGTTCCGCGACTGGGCGCTCTTCACGACCATCTCGATCGCCAACTTCTCCAACCTGTCGGGTTTGGCAGGGCTGATGTTCGAGCAGCACAGCGGCGAGTTCAGCACGACCTACAGCAAAGGCGGCTTCGCGCGTCACGTGAAGATGGCCGAGATCATCCGACAGTACGTGCCCGAGGACGCGGTGGTGATCGGCCCGAACGCGAACGTGCTCGCTTACTTCAGCGGCCGAAACGTCCGCAGCGGCCGAATCCTCGGACTCGACGGCGGCGCGCTGACCAAGTACCCCGGGCTTGTCGCCCGGCACAATCCGACGTTCCTGGTCGGCCCGCACACCGAATTCCGCCAGAAGGACAAAGCCCTGACGCGCCTCATGGAGCACGGCGTGATCAAGCCGACGACGCTGGTCGCCAAACTTGACGACCCCGCCGGGCTGATGTGGCTGTCGCGGATGGAAGTCGTCGTCCCGCTCACCGACTGGCGGAAGCTGCCGACGACGCGCCCCGTCGTCATCGCCGACCGTCCGCCGCGACGGCCGAAGCTCACGCCGCAGGAAGTTGCCCATCGCGAGTTGAAAGCCAAGCGTGCCCGCAAGGAACTGAAAGCCAAGCGCGAGCGTAAAGCCATCCGCGCCGCCCGCGAAGAAGCCCGACGAAAACCCGCAACAACCCCCTCGAACTCCCCCGCCACCTCCCCCGCTGCCGGCCCGCAATCGATGCTCGTCGTCCCCCTCGACCTGCTCGGCATCCTCTGGCGATGATCCGCAAGACGCCTCACTGCCTCGCCCACCAAGGCGTCCCCGGCTGCACATTGCCACAGCGCTCGCCGACGATCGCGATGCTGACGCCGCCGACCTGCAAGTACGTCGCGTGCGGGCACCTTCGGAACTGAATGAGCCCGCTGGCGGCGCTGATGATGAGGACAAGGATCACCACTCTGGCGAACTCGCGGCCGCGATGCCCCCCGAACCGCCGCAGCGCGCGATCCAGCCGCGTCAGCAACGACGGGCGCGGCGTGCCGTAGTCAAGAATGCCGTTCAGATCAACCATGCCGTCCCCGCCGCATGCGGCTCCCTTCAAGTTCGGTAGGGTGCGCTCGACACTCGCGAACGGTGCGTTGGAAACGCACCCTACAAAACTCCTACAGACCCGGCAGAGCACGCTATTGCGTGCCGCAGATTTCGGCACGCAATAGCGTGCCTTACTCGGTTCGTCGTGCGTCATCACGCGCGATCGAATACCCGGTGAATCCTTAGATTCGGTAGGGTGCGTCTTTGACGCACCGCCGTCGCGCGACACGTG
>JBBQQZ010000382.1:0-3562 GCA_038215325.1 Tepidisphaerales bacterium
CCCTCACCGGCTGCACCGCCGATGGCTATCGCGCCGAGGCCGATCGCCAGGTACAGGCGGTCATCAAAGAGCGACAGGAAAAGACGACCGGCTACACGCCCGAAGTTGAGGTCGAACCGACCACGCAGCCGATCGTCCCGAAGAAATCGTACGCGAAGGTGCCGCTCACCCGGCAGCCTGACATCGGCGGAACTCCGATCCGGCGCGTGACGTATACCCTCCCCGCCGAGCCGCTGGGTCCGGCGATCCCCGAACCCTCCCCCCTCCCCGATGTCGAAGCCGACATTTTCGCCGATGCCTACCGCATCCAGCGGTCGCGCCTGGAGTACGGCCCGGGGCTGGATGAAGGATCGGTCGCCAAGCTCGATCTGTTCGCCGCCATCAGTTACGCCGTGCAGAACGCGCGGACGTATCGCGATCAGATGGAATCGCTGTACCTCTCGGCGCTGGACGTGACGCTGGAACGTCACCTCTTTTCGCCGCGCCCGTTCGTTACCACCACGGCGAGGTACTCGGGGGCGCAGGATTCTGACGTGGGGTCGGCGTATTCGGTCACCCAGCGGGTCGGCGTTCGCCAGAAACTTCCCTACGGCGGCGAGATCGTCGCGACGGGGCTGGTGACGTTCGTCAACGCGCTCAACGACAACATCACCGACGGCGAATCCGCGGAACTCGCCCTTCGCGCGACGATCCCGCTGTGGCGTGGCGCGGGGATGGTCAATCTCGAGCCGCTGATCAGCACCGAACGCGAACTAATCTACGCCACGCGCAGCTTCGAGAGCTACCGCCGGGCGTTTGCGGTGGATGTGGCGTCGCGGTATTTCCGCACGCTCATTCGCTACAACGCGCTTCGCAATCGATTTACGAACTACCGCAACCTGCTGGACCTGGTCGAGCGCACCGAGGCCCTTTTCGCGGCCGGCCGCGTGACGGCGCTGGAAGTGCAGCGTGCGCAGCAGTCGCTTCTGAGCGCCGAAGACGCACTGAACTCCGCGCAGTTCACGCTTCAATCCGAGCTGGACGATTTCAAGATCTTCATCGGCATGCCGGTGAATCAGGGGATCGAACTGGCGTTCGTGGACGTGCAAGTCGCTGCGATCGATCAAGCGATGGGCTCGCCGGAGGAACTGGCGTTGCGTTATCGCCTGGACCTGCAAACCGCGCGCGACCGCATCGACGACGCCAAACGCGGCGCCAGCAACGCCGTCAATCAGCTCGGCCCGTCCCTCGATTTCACTGGCGGCGGCGCGGTGGGGAATGGCGCGGGCGACCCGGCCAGGCGGATTGACGTCGAAAGCCTGCAATACGACGCAGGCATTGTGCTCGATCTCCCCGTCGACCGCCTCCCGGAGCGCAACGCTTACCGCCGGGCATTGATCGGTCTGGAGCAGGCGAAACGCCGCGCCACAGATCTGGAGGAGAACGTCATCGCCGACGTACGCTCCGCCGAGCGGACGATCCGATCGGCGCAGTACTCGCTGGACATCCAGCGGGCCGGTATCACGCTGGCGCGCGAGCGTCTCGATTTCGCCAACGAATCCCTCCTGCTCGGCCGAGTGACCAACTCTCGCGAAGTAGTCGAAGCCCAGAGCTCACTCCTGAACGCCCAGGACGCCTTCGACCGCGCCCGCGCCGACCTGCAAATCCAGATGCTCCAATACCTCCGCGACACCGGCACGCTGCGCGTCGATCCGGCCGCGGGCATATTGGGGTTGGCGATGACACGCGATGAGTAAAAAACTGAGCCGCAGATAAAGACGAAGACGTTGAGCCATGAATCACACGAATAGGACACGAATGAAAGGCCTTTCCATTCGTGCTTCATTCGTGTGATTCGTGGCCAAAGGCATTTTATCTGCATTCATCTGCGGCTAAGGTTCCGGCGGGAAATAAGTGCTACGTTTTGCTGCGCGGTAAGAGTCTTCGGTGCGATTAGTTGCCACGAAAGCGAAGACACGCAGGTCGTAGACCTGCGGCTACCATGTCGGGTTTCGCGCGAAGGCAGTAGCCGCATCGCTACGCGATGCGCGTCTTCGGTGCGATTAGTTGGCACGAAAGCGAAGACGCGCAGGTCGTAGACCTGCGGCTACCATGCCGGGTTCCGCGCGAAGGCGGTAGCCGCAACGCTACGCGATGCGCGTCATCGCTGCGCAAGGTTGCCCCGAAAGAGAACACGCGCAGGTCGTAGAAACGCGGTCGGATACTACGCGATGAGTAAGCAACTGGGCCGCAGATGAAGACGAAGACGTTGAGCCATGAATCACACGAATAGGACACGAATAAGGCATTTCCATTCGTGCTTCATTCGTGTGATTCGTGGCTCAACGCATTTTATCTGCGTTTATCTGCGTTCATCTGCGGCTAAGGTTCCGGCGGGTGGGGGGCGTTCGCTTTATCGCAGTTGAAGGGTGTCGGCTTCGTAAGTGATGTGCAGCGGCACGATCTCAACCGCCTTGCGGCCGCCTTGCTTGAGGACGGTGCCGGCGCGCCAGGCGTCGTGCCCGCACGCCTTGGCGGCGTCGAGCGTGGCTTGGGCGGCGCTCTCGGGGACGTAGGCGGCGAAGCCCACTCCCATGTTGAACGTGCCATACATTTCACGTGCATCGATTTTTGCAGCCTCCGCGATGAACCGGAAGACGGGCAACGGCTCGCGGACGGTATCGATGCGGTAGACGAACGGGTCCGCCGGCCGCATGAGCTTGCGCCAGCCGTGGCCGGTGACGTGGGCGACGTAATGCAGCCGTATCGACTTCTGCTGACACGCCCGCACAAAATCGACGTAGATCACCGACGGATCGAGCAGCGCCTCGCCGAACGTCCGCTTGTCGGGCGTTTCCGCCAGATACCCCTGCGGGTGCTGCTCCGCCAGCTTGCGGCAGAGCGTCAGACCGTTGGTCTGAACGCCGGATGACGCAAGGAAGATGATCGCGTCGCCTTCCTCGATATCGCCAATGATTCGGTTGTCCTTGGGCGTTATTTTTCCGACCGCGCTTCCCGCCAGCACGATCCCTTCGGGTTGGACGATGCCTTTGAGGGTCGGCGTCTCTCCGCCGCCCCACACGGCTCCCGATGCTTTGCAGGCGTCCGCGAAACCGCGCGCCAGTTCCGCGGCGCGGTGTTCGTCGGCGAACCAGTCGCTGTCCCCCACCGCGGCGTGCATCGCAATCGAAATGGGCAGGGCGCCGCAGGTGATCAGGTCGTTGACCATCGTCGCGACCGTGTCCACGCCGATCGCGTGGTAGAAGCACTTGCCCGTCAACCGTGCCATCGCGTCGGCGACCAGATTCTTGGTTCCCAGGCCCTCTTCGACGTGCGCCAGGTATTCGTCGTCGGCCTCGATGAGATAGGCGCTTTCGCCGCGCGTGGTTTCGGGTTCGCGATATCCGTGGGCGGTTAACGCCCCGATCGTCGTCCGCGCCGCCTGCTGACAGGCCCGCTTAAACGCGTCAAGACGATCGTAGTTCACTCCGGCCGATTCGTACGTCAGGGACATGGTCAGGAGTATGAAGCGGCTGCGGGAAAAAGCCAAGCCCGACCGCCGCCGCAGAGGCTAGCGCGAGTT
>JBBQQZ010000383.1:0-3562 GCA_038215325.1 Tepidisphaerales bacterium
ATCCTGTGGCGTACTGAGTGTGACGTGAAAGGTGTCGACTGCTTTCTTTCACGCCATACTCGTCACGCCACGCGAGTGGTTCAGGACACCGCAGACGGAATGGATCCACGAATCTGCACGAATCGACACGAATAAATGCAGGAGAGAGGAACTGCGGATGAAATACATTGATGTTTTTAATCTGCGTCCATCTGCGGCTAAAACCCGTCTTCATTCGTGTCGATGCGTAAAGATTCGTGGATCAACTCCCCCGCTCTTTCTCCGCGTCTCTGCTTTTCTGCGGCCAATCCATTTTCTGTTATAATCCCGACAGGAGCTCGACCGCTACCGCGATGATACGACCGGCCAACTTATCCGACGTCCCCCGCATCCAGGAGATCATCAACAGCCACGCCGAGCTGGGGAAGATGCTCTTCAAAAGCTACGCGCAGCTTTACGAAGACCTGCGCGACTTCGCCGTCTACCTGATTGATGGCCAGGTCGTCGGCTGCGTCGCGGTCGGGATCATCTGGGCGGACATGGCGGAGATTCGGTCGCTGGCGGTCGACGAACGCCACCGCGGCAAAGGCATCGGCAGCGATCTGGTCAAGTGGTGTCTCGACGACGCCCGGCGGCTGCAGATCCGCAAGCTCATGTCGCTGACCTACGAACAGCGATTCTTCGAAAAACTCGGCTTCGTCGTCGTGCAAAAGGAAACGCTCCCGCTGAAAGTCTGGAGCGACTGCGTCCGCTGTCCGAAAAACCTGAACTGCGACGAGATCGCAATGGTCAACGAACTGACCGACGTCCCGATCCTCCAAGGCCCCCAAGCCATCCCCACCCCGCGCGGGGTGAGCATCCCGGTGTTGCCGGAAGACGACGACTAAGACGCCTTCGCGGGCATTACCTCGCTTATCGCGAGCGGATAACCAATGTAGCATGCTACATTCGCCCGACATCGGGTCGAGCGTTCTGCCACAGCCGCAAGCCTCGCTCCACACTGTCGTTACGAACCGCGTCGTGCTGGCGCTCTACGTCGCGCAACTGCGCGCGTGCTACATTTGCTACATTTCCTACAAAACCGGCCGGGAATCGGCGGTACGTATTTTGTTGCCAATGAGCTTCGTCCGACCGCCCGGCGTCTCACCAACGCCAGACCGTCAGCCACCCTATTCCTACCGCCGCCACGCCAAAACGTCGGCGGGAAACATCGTGAAAAACGGGGCGATCACGACTCCCGGTTTCCTCCCCCGCTGAAACAATATCCACTGACGCTCGACCCCTACGTTTTCGCGAAGTACCGGGAGAGGGATCTTGGCGCGTCATGACGCCATTCCCGCTATGATGCTCCGCCTCATGGCAGATGGTGACGCCAACCCCGATCGCTACCGCACGACGCTCAAGCGTCTTGGCCCGGTTGCGTGGCTGGGGGCGTTGACTGCCACGTTGCCGCCGCTGGGGTCGATCGTGCTGTTTACGAATATCGAGGCGGTTAGCGCGTGGCTGCGGCAATCGGGCATGACGGGCGCGGCGACGTACGTCGTCGGCTTCTGGGTACTGGCGGGATGCGCGCTCTTACCCACCTACGCGACGGCGGCGGTCGGTGGCTGGGCGTTTGGGGCGGGGATCGGGTTGATCTGCGCGATGCTCGGCTTCGTCGGCGCCTCGGCGATCGGCTACGCGATCGCCCGGCGCGCGTCGGGGGATCGGGTGACCCGGCTTATCAGTGAGAAGCCGCGTTGGAATGCGATCTCCAAGGCACTTTTCGCCAGTTCGCCGGGAAAGACGTTGTTGATCGTGTCGCTATTGAGGCTGCCGCCGAACAGTCCGTTTGCGATCACGAATCTGGTGCTGGCGTCGCTGAACGTGAAGCCGGGGGTTTATCTGCTGGGGACTTTTCTCGGCATGCTCCCCCGCACGGCGGCGATTGTGTACGCGGCGTCGCACGTGCAGCAACTGACGCTCGAAGAATCCGCCGACTGGCGCTGGATCGCGGCGGGGATCGCGGTCACGATCGGGGTGCTGACAATCCTCTGGTACATCTCAAAGTCGGCGCTCAGGCGAATGACGGTGGAGACGGAGTAGCTCACGGTCTCTTACGCACCCCTTGCCGCGCGGACTGGCGGCTGCGGTTTGGGGATGAAATCGACGACGAGCATGAGGCCCAGCGCGTCGGCGACGCGGCGGAGGGTGTCCATGGAGTGGCCGTCGTAGTCGGCGGCTTCGAGGCGGCTGATCGCGGACGGCTGAGTGCCGATCTGTCGCGCCAGCGCAGCCTGCGTGAGCCCGGCTGCTTCACGCGCCAGGTGCAGCTTCTCCCCCAGCGCCATCTCCCGGCGGACCTGCTCGAGTTCAGCTTGGCGCGCAGGATCATCGCCGACGTATCGCCGGTGCAGGATTGCGACGCCGTCGCTCGCGGCGACGCTGGCGACGTCGTTGCCTTTACGTTTCGACGTAGCGGTGCGCTTCGGGCCGCCGGAGATACTTTTCGCGACGTTCGATCGCTCTTTCGATGTCCGCATGGTCGACCTCTCGTTCTTTCGTACAACCGTGGCCCACGACAGCGATGCCCTGCCCATGAAAAAAGTAGAGCAGCCGGTAGTTCACATTCAGATGCCGCACACGCAGTTCGTAGATCTTGTCTCGCAACGGCGCGGCATGCGGGCGTGAGAGACGGGCACCTTGCTCCCTCAGCAGTTCCATCAGGCGAATGAACTTGAGTTGCACCTTCGGAGGCTGATCATCCAGCCAGACGATCGCCGGCGCTACATTCCGCTCAGCGAAGAAGATGATCTCAGTTACCCCGCCCGGCATAACGCTAAAGCCAATTTTATCACAAAATTGTGAAACGGGCAAGTGAATATCGCGTGGATCTTGAGCAGGACGCTGGCGCACTTCGGTACGGCGATTGCGGGGTGCAGTAAGCGGGCGATCGGGGGGTTAACTGGCGTTGGCGGGGAAGAAGGTTATGAGCCGTCGGGATTATTTTGTGTATTTTTACATTTCGAAGGTATTATGTGGGCCGGTTGGTTAAGTCCGAACAGGTTCTCGCATCCTTCCTCGGTGTGTTTCACTGGGATGATTCCGCGTCACTTGTCTGTGTCTGCCCGCCTTCCTGGGTCGGAACGTTTAGACCCCTTTCACTGAACCCGGGAAAGTAAAACCGGGTTTGGCCCACTTCCAAGGAGATACCATGGGCCGCAAGTTGTACGTCGGAAACCTGAACTACCAGACGGATTCGTCGGAGTTGCAGGAAATGTTTGGTCAGTTCGGCACTGTCGAAAGCGCCGAGATCATCGCTGACCGTGAGACCGGTCGCAGCAAGGGCTTCGGCTTCGTGCAATTCAGCACGGACGATGAAGCTGCCGCTGCGATCGCGGGCTTGAACGGCAAGGAGATTGGCGGTCGCGCGTTGACCGTCAATGAAGCCAAGCCGAAGGAAAACCGCGGTGGCGGCGGCGGCGGTGGCCGTGGCGGCTTCGGTGGTGGTGGCGGCGGCGGTGGCCGTGGTGGCTACGGCGGCGGTGGTGGTGGTGGCGGCGGTCGCGGTGGCGATCGCGGCGGCCGCGGCGAGCGCTGGTAA
>JBBQQZ010000384.1:0-3559 GCA_038215325.1 Tepidisphaerales bacterium
ATCAATTCGTCATTGAGCAGCGCAGGCGCTTGAGCGCTTCGTGCTCGATCTGCCGCACGCGTTCGCGGGTCAGGCCGATCCGCGTGCCGATCTGCTTGAGCGTGAGCGGGTCTTCGCCTTCGAGGCCGTACCGCAGGCGCAGGATGGTGGCGGCCCGTTCGTCGATGCGGTCGAGCAGATGCTCAAGCTGGCGCAGGTCGTCGTTGTCGGTGACCTGTTCGTCGGGAGGCAGCGTGTTGTCGTCGGCGATGACGTCGCTAATGGTCAGTTCCTCGTCCGCATCCCCGCCACTGAACTGGGTGGGCGAGCTGTAAGCCTTGAGCGCGGCCTTGACGATCTTCAGCTTCTTCATCGAGACTTCCATCGCCTCCGCCAGTTCATCATTCGAGGGCGGTCGGCCGAGGTGGTCTTCGAGCTTGCGGCTGCACTTTTTGAATCGCGTCATCAGTTCCATCATGTACGCCGGCACGTGGATCGGCTGGACGCCGTTGATCAGGGCGCGTTTGATCGCCTGTTTGATCCACCAGCTTGCGTAAGTGCTGAACCGGCAGCCGGCGTCGGGGTCAAATCCTTCGACGGCGCGGAGCAGGCCGATGTTGCCTTCTTCGATCAGATCGGTCAGGCACATGCCCCGGCCGACAAATTGCTTGGCGATGTTCACCACCAGCCGCAGGTTCGCCCGGACCATCCGTTCCCTGGCGGACATGTCGGAGCGCTCGATGATGTCGCGGGCGAGCGACTTTTCCTCATCGGCGGTCAAAAGGCGGACCTCGTTGATCTGACGCAGATAAAGCTGCAAGTTCGTCTGTACTGCGGTGGCGGCCATGTTTCTCCCTTTCGCTATCGCCAGGTCCGCTAATCGCGTGATCAACAGGACTGACAACAAAGGGATCGGCACCGATGGCGCGCACATTAACCTCGGGCAACTAATCTGGTGTCCGATAATGCGCCCGAGGACGACACTGGGACGCGCGTGTGGCGGTTGTGCGGGGTGTAACGGTCGTGAGCGCGCGAAGGTCAGACCTTGGATGTCTCGCGGCCCTTCGCCTCGGTGTACAGGATTTCCTCTCGCAACTGCCTCGCCATGCTGCTGAGGGACCGTACCGACGCCCGCGACGCGGCATTGCCGCCGCCGGATTCCCGCTGCTTGATCAGGCCCTTGATCGTTTGGAGTTTCAGGCGTGTCGCAGCTAACTGGCTGGGAGTCAACAGTTTCATAGGCAAACCTCGACGACGCCCTTCATTCTACCGTCACGATCGGTTCCGAAGATGTAATTCGCGAAAAGTTCGTAGTCTTCAGCATTCACGACCTTTACGCTCAGAAAAGGGTACGAAGAGAGCCATACGTCCTCGGCGAACTCGTCCATTGAATAGGCTTCGGTCGCCAGCAGAATGCAATCCACGTCATTCGGTTCAGCAACGGCGGTGACAAAGCTCCCGTTGATCAGCAGATGCGTCAAGGATTTGTCACGGCAGTCGGCCGCCAGCCAGCGAAGCGATTCCATCTCGATACGTCTGACTTCATTCGATTCACCGAAGCGACGCTCGATCTCGTCGAGCGTCGCCCGGTGAATGCCGGCGGGGAGGTATCCGTGTTCATCGAATGCCGGGATCGCCATCGTCACACCCCCGTATGCTGCGTCACCTCGCGCTGGCGATACTCGTGCATGCGCAGCCGATTAATCGCCGCGAGGTAGGCTTGCGCGGATGCCTCGATGATATCCGTGCTCACGCCGCGGCCGCGGATCTTGGAGCCGTTGTGGTCGAGCTCGATCTGCACCTCGCCCATCGCGTCCTTGCCCTTGCTGACGGCACGGATGTTGTAATCGGTGAGACTGGCTCGGATGCCGGTGATGCGGGAGATGGCGCTGTAGATTGCGTCGATGGGGCCGTCGCCGATGCTGGCGTCCTGGTCCACCTTGCCGGACGAATCCTTCAGCACCACCGTCGCCGTCGGGACGGCGTTGGTGCCGCTGATCACCTGGAGGCTGACCAGCTCCCACAGGCTCTGCGTGCGCTCCAGCACGTCGTCGATGAGCGCTTCGATGTCTTCATCAAAGACTTCCTTCTTCTTGTCCGCCAACGCCTTGAACTTGGTGAACGTGGATTCGATTTGTTCGTCGGTGAGCGTGTAGCCCAGTTGTGTGACGCGGTCCTTGAACGCCGCCCGGCCGGAGTGTTTTCCCATGACCAGGTCGGTCTTGGGGACGCCGACGCTGACGGGATCCATGATCTCGTAGGTCTCGCGATACTTCAGCATCCCGTCCTGATGGATGCCCGACTCATGCGCGAATGCATTGCGGCCGACGATCGCCTTGTTGCGCTGCACCGTTAACCCGGTCAACGAGCTGACCATCCGGCTGGCAGGGTAGAGCTTGGTCGAATCGATGTTCGTCCTCAGCTTGTACACGTCCGGCCGAACGCGCAGGTTCATGACGAACTCCTCCATCGACGCGTTGCCCGCCCGCTCGCCGATGCCGTTAATCGTGCATTCGACCTGCCGGGCACCGTTGATCACCGCGCTCAGCGAGTTCGCCACCGCCATGCCCAGGTCGTCGTGACAGTGCGACGACAGCACGACATTGTTCTGCCGGATGATTGGCAACCGCTCGATCAGGTGGCGAAAGATCAATCCGTAGCCGTCGGGCGTGGCGTAGCCAACCGTGTCGGGCAGGTTGACCGTCGTCGCGCCGGCTTCGATCGCTGCGTGGGTGATTTCCTCCAAAAACTCCAACTCGGTTCGGCTGGCGTCTTCAGGGCTGAATTCGACATCATCCGTGAACGATCGGGCGTGCTTCACCGATTCGATTGCCAGCTTGATGATCTCTTCCTTCCCCTTGCGCAGCTTGTGCTCGCGGTGGATTTTGGACGTGGCGCAAAAAACGTGGATGCGCCCTTTTTTCGCCGGCTTGATCGCGTGGCCGGCACGGTCGATGTCCTTGGGCGTGCAGCGGGCCAGGCCGCAGACCACCGCGTGCTGCACCTGCTCGGCGATCGCCTTCACGGACTGGAAATCGCCTTCCGACGAGATCGGAAAACCCGCCTCGATGATATCGACGCCCATGGCCTCAAGGAGCTTGGCGATCTCGACTTTTTCGGGCAGCGTGAGCGTGGCACCGGGGGACTGCTCGCCATCGCGTAAGGTGGTGTCGAAGATTTTTACCGTATCCATTTCAGCTCCTTGGGCTGAACTACTTGCCAACCAATGAAAAAGCCCCGCGACGGTTGGTGCGTCGCAGGGCCGGAACTTTAATCGAGTGGGCTCGACGTTCCTACGAAGCGACCGCTAAGCTGCTAAGAAGCAGACCAAGGGGCAGTCGCGGCGCGGAAACGATCGAACGCATGGATGCAGATTGCCTGTTTTCGCCGAGTTTGTCAACATAGTAATTCGGCCGGAACGGGAACAACCGCGTAGTACGATCGCCTCGGCACGCCGGCGGCCGAGAAGAAGGTGGCCGTCCAGCGGTGCATCAACGCCGAAGGGGCACCGCACGCAAAAGAACGTGATCGACGACGCCAAGCCGCCTGAGCAGGCGAAGTGGCTGACGAACGAAAAGGC
>JBBQQZ010000385.1:0-3528 GCA_038215325.1 Tepidisphaerales bacterium
CCGACGAAGTAGAGCCCTTCGATCCCCGGCGCCTTGTTGTGGAACCGGAAATACGCGCTCTGCGAGAAGATCGGCTGAATGCTGAATCCGGCCCCGTGCATCGAGTTCAGGTTTTGCTCGAAATGCTTCGGCGTGACGTAAAAATCCTCGCAGATGCTCTCGCTCAATCCCGGCAGACACGTCCGCTCAAGGTATTTCACGGTCGCATCGCGCAGCATCGGCCCTAGCTTTTCGTAGTCCAGCCCGCTTTGTAGATTCGGCACGGGGACGAGGCAATAAAAGCTCTCGCATCCTTCCGGTGCCATGCTCGGGTCGGTGCAGGTCGGGCGATGGAGGTAGACGCTCAAATCCTCGGTTTCGAGGTCGAACTTGTCGAACAGGCGGTAAATCAGCTCCTTGTAGCTTTCGCCGAGGACGATCGTGTGATGGGCGATGTCGGGGTACGGCTTTCGCGTGCCGAAGTACAGGACGAAGAGGCCCATCGAGTATTTCAGCTTTTCGACGCGTCTCGGAGCGATGCCAAACCGATACTTCGGGTCAATGAGGTGCTTGTAGACCGCCGGCGCGTCGGCGTTGGCGACGACCACTTCCGCGGGCAGTTCTTCGCCGGACGACAGCGATATGCCGGTAGCACGGGCGTCCCGCCCGTGTCCGTTCACGGGCCGCCCGTCCGGGCTACTGATCATGATCTTGCCCACTTCCTCGCTCAGTCGAATCTCAATCCCCACCTCCTCCATCAACCGCCCCAGCGCCGCCACCAGCGCGCCGGTCCCGCCCATCGCGAACTGCACGCCCCACTGGCGTTCCAGGTACGCGATCAGCGAATAGATGCTGGTGGTATTGAACGGATTCCCCCCCACCAAGAGCGGCTGGAACGAGAAGACGCGCCGCAGCTTCTCGTTCTTGATGTACTTGTTCGTCATCTGCACGACGGTCTTGTAGTTACCCAGTCGCACCAGGTCCGGCGCGCACTTCAGCATCGACCAGATCGTGTGGAACGGTTTATCGCCGAGATCGACAAAGCCGACGTCGAAGATCTTCTTGGTATGCTCCAGCAGGCGCAGATAACCTTCGGCGTCTTTCGGTTCGATCCTGCGGATCTCCGCCAGCGTCTGCTCCAGCGTCCCGCCGTAGTCGAAGGTGGAACCGTCGGCGAACTGGATGCGGTACCACGGGTACAAGTCGCGAAACTCGATATAATCTTCGCGCTTCTTGCCGAAGAGGTCGAACAGCTCATCGAACAAGAACTTCGCGGTGATGACGGTGGGTCCGGCGTCGTGGACGAAGCCGTTCCGCTCGTACTGATACCCCCTGCCGCCCAGCTTGTCCTGTTTGTCCAGGATCGTGACGTCGTACCCCCTCGCGCGCAGCCGCAGCGCCGCCGCGATACCACCGAACCCCGCTCCGATCACAATTGCTTTAGCCATGAGAAATTAGCCACAGAGGGACTCACATCAACGCAGATGAAATGCATTTTGGCCACGAATGACCCGAATAGGCCACGAATGAATTGCATTTCCATTCGTGTCTTATTCGTGTCATTCGTGGCCAACTCTCTTCTGTTTTCATCTGCGTTTATCTGCGTCCATCTGCGGCTACTCTTTTTCGCCCGAGATTCATCCTACGCCGCCACCCGCTCGTCCGTCGCGATGGCGGCGATCCGGGCTTTCAAATCTTTCAGCCGCTCCACGTTTCGGGTGATCGGTTCGAGCAGTTGTTCGTTCCACGCCAGCACCACCGATGCCGGATGATCGGCGTCGGTCGCGCGGCGCAGCCCGCGATCGACCCGACGATAGGCCGCCCACCGCAGCCACATCCACAACGCGACAAAATAGATCGCCAGAAATCCGACCGTCTGGATCAGATAGGCCGCGCTCAATATCTGCACCACCTGTAGCGCCGTCGCCCGGCCGAACTCCAGCACCCCGCCGGCCAGCAGGATCGCGAGGATTGGCTGTACGACCGGGAACCAAAGCGCCGCTCCGACCGTGACAATCGGCGCGAGCAAACGGGTGAAGATTGACGGCTTCGACATGCTTTTCAAGAGCGACGCCCGGTGCGCATCCATCGCCGCGTCGATCCGCCGCTGAAGCGACGCCGACGCCAGGTCCGCGACATCGTGCTCCCACATTTTCCGGGTCGCATAGAGCGCCAGCACCTGCGGATCGCGCTGCGACAAATCGGCGAACGCCCCCCGCACGTGGCCAGCCAAATCCCGCCCCGCCATCGCGCCGGCAACGGGCTGGGCACCGCTCGTTCGCACGAGCGAGACGATCGGACCGAGCGTGGCGTCGATCACATTCACGATCGGCCACCACGACAGCCGCGCCCGCACGACCGGCTCAATCACCTGCGACCGGACGCCCGAGTCGTGGGCGAGGCGCGCCGAGAGCTGGTCGACGATCGGCTCAATCAGCCGGCTCGCCACCAGCGAACCCGCCTCCTCCGCCAACCGCTCGGCGGCGGCAAGTTTCTGGTCGATCCCGGCATTTGCGAGCCAGCGCACCAGCGTCTGTCGCTGCCTTCGCGTGGCCAGATCGCGCGACCGTGCGATGACGCCCTCGGACCGGTGCGCGAGCACGTGTTTTGAAAGTTCGGGAAGATCAAAGCCAGCCCGCTCGCGATTGTTCACCGCGAAAACGTGCGGAGCCGCTTCCACGCCGATCGCCCGGGCGATGCGCGGGGCGTAATCCGATTTCAGCTCCCCCACCGCCTTGGGTCCGTGGCGGGCGGCGAGTTGGTCTGCCTTGGTCAGCACGAACAGGAAATTCTCCGGCGCGTTCCCCGCCGCCACGCGGCTGAGCAATTGCAGGGGTTCGCGGTCGGCGTACTTTTCGATGCTCTGCACCCAAACCGGGTACAGCATGTGGCGCAGGAGCTTGTGGGTGAGTTCGATGTGCTCGCCGTAGACGCTGTCGATGTCCGGAAGATCCAGCAGCACGCGCCCCCGGCCTTCGACGCGATCGTGGGCCACGATATCGAATTCGTCGGGCACCAGTTCTTCCAGCATCCGCCGCACTGACGCCACGTCGTCCTGATACGCATACGCCAGCGCCCGCGATGTGCCTTCGCCGAAGGATGTCACACGGGCGACGGTCGTGCCTAATAGCGCGTTGATGAGCGAGCTTTTGCCGACATCCTTCCCCCCGATGACGCCGATGAGATAGAGCGAATCATCCGCCGCCGCCTGTAGGACCGGCGCGCGGTCGTCCAGCCATTGCGGCTCGGGCTCGCCGGTCAATGCCAGCACGTCTTCGACCAGTTTGCGATCGTCGTTCTTCACGATCGCACCAGCTTGCCCGCGAATGGGGGTGGATGCAATTCCGCGGCTTACGCGGCGCGTTCAGACGCGGATGCGGAGTAGGTCGCGATGCGGTTTTTCCCGCGCGATTTGGCGTTATAGAGCGCCGCGTCGGCGTGGTGGATCAGGGCAACCGGGTCGGCCGCATCGTAGGTGGCGACGCCGAAGCTGCACGTGACGCGAACGCTGCCGTTCATGCGGCGGAGGTCCATTTTTTCGATCGACAC
>JBBQQZ010000386.1:0-3506 GCA_038215325.1 Tepidisphaerales bacterium
GAGCCAGGCGAACAGGTCGCCGACAGCGCTCTGGCCGGCTTCCAGCCCGTACGCGTTCGGTACGACCGACTCCGGCACGATGCCGCACAGCCCGGGGATGTCGGCCAGGTCCTTGCCCATCTTGCTGGTCATGATGTCGCATGTGCTGGTGCCCATGATCTTCACCAGCGTGCCGTCCGCGATCCCCGCGCCCACCGCGCCCAGATGCGCATCAAACGCCCCCACCGCCACCGGAATGCCCGCAGGCAGGCCCAGCTTCTTCGCCCAAGCCGCAGAGAGTTTGCCTGCCAGATCGGAGACGTTCGCACAGACGTTCGGCAAGGATTTGCGTACGCGTCCCAGTTTCGGATCCAGCGACGCCACAAACGCCTCGGCCGGGTAGCCGCCCCACGACGGGTTGAAAAACGCCTTGTGGCCGGCGGCGCAAATGCCGCGGACGAGCGTATCGGGCTTCTGAGTTCCGCATAAAATCGCGGGGATCCAGTCGGCGATTTCGACCCAGGTGTACGCGGCGTCGAACACGTCCGGCGCCACGCGGGCACATTTCAGGATTTTCGACCAGAACCACTCCGACGAGTACCGCCCGCCGCACTTGGCGAGGTATTCGGGGTGCTGCTTCTCTGCGGCCTTGGTCCACTGTTCGGCTTCGGCGTGGCCGGTGTGGTCTTTCCACAGCCACGCCATCGCGTTGGGGTTATTGGCGAACTTGGGATTGCTGGTCAGCGAGTTGCCTTCGGCGTCGATCGGCATCGGCGTGGAGCCGGTGGTATCAACACCCAGCCCGATGACGCTCGACACGCTGAACGATTTATCCGCCGACGCGGCCTTGATCGCTTCGACGACGGCTTTTTCGATCACCTTCGGATAGTCGAGCGGGTGCTGCCGGGCGAGGTCGGGGTTGGAATCATCGAGGATGATGCCCGCCTTGCCGCTGGGATAATCCGCGACCGCCTGCGCGATCTCCCGGCCGGTCTGCACGTCGACGATCAACGCCCGCATGGAATTAGTCCCGAAGTCCAGCCCGATCGTGTATTGGTTCGCCATAGTGTGGTTCCGCCGAAGTCCTCAGAATATCAGGGTCCGAAGCATCGAGTTCGCACCGCGTAGTGTCAAGCGTCGTCATGGGACAAGGGGCCGCGTGTGTTGCAGGAAAAAACCGAGACGCACGCCAATCTTTGCCAGCAGGCGCGGCGATCACGCCGGATCTGGTGGATCTCACGAACCTGCTTCAACCCCGCGCCAGACGCCTGCATGACGGCGGTTTTCCGGTGGTTCGACGACTTCGCATTCTGACGATAGTCGAGCAGTCTATCGCATGGTACAAGCCAACGAAATGCGGTTGGTGCGCATCTGGCGAAGTATCGAATGAGCGAGGAACTAACAATGTCGATCCCAAGAAACGAATACCCCCGGCCGCAGTTCGTACGGCGCGATTGGCTGAACCTGAACGGCGCGTGGGAGTTCGAGATCGACCCCGGCGACTCCGGCCGCGAGCGCGGGCTGCTCGACAAGCCCCTCTCGGGCACCATCACCGTCCCATTCTGCCCGGAATCCAAACTCTCCGGCATCGGCAATACCGACTACCTCAACGTCGTCTGGTATCGCCGAAGCGCGACGATCCCAAAGGACTGGGCAGGCCTCCAGGTGATGCTCCACTTCCAGGGTTGCGACTACGACACCACCGTATGGGTCAACGGCCACGAAGTCGTGCGCCACCGCGGCGGGTGGACGCCGTTCTCGGCGTCCCTCAAGGGCGTCGCCCAAGCAGGCGAGACCATGACCATCGTCGTCCGCGCTCGAGATTTTTCACGTACCGGCGCGATGCCGATGGGCAAGCAGTCCAGCGCGTTCGCCAACAACGGCTGTCACTACACACGCACGACCGGGATCTGGCAGACCGTCTGGCTGGAGCCCGTCAGCCCCGTCCACATGGGCCGACCCCGGGTGACGCCGAATGTGCCAGCATCAAAATTCGAACTAATCGTGCCGGTCGTCGCGTTCGGCGAATCCCGCAAAGGACACGCGATCCGCGCGACACTGAAAAATGGAGGCGAATCGATCGCCACCGCGCAAGTGCAAGCAGATATCGAGTTGTCGCCGCGAATCGACCTGCCCGTCCCCGAACACCATCGAACGCTATGGGCACCGGGAGAACCGTTCCTCTACGACATTGATCTAGAACTGCTCGATCCCTCAGGAAAATCAATCGATTCCGCCACCACCTACGGCGGACTTCGCAGCGTAAGTATCGATGGCAAAGCCGTCACCATCAATGGTAAATCGGTCTTTCAGCGTCTGGTGCTCGATCAAGGCTACTACCCCGACGGTATTCTGACCGCGCCCAGCGACCAGGCGCTGATCGATGACATCACGCTATCGATGTCCGCCGGCTTCAATGGGGCGCGGCTGCACCAGAAGGTGTTCGAGGAGCGGTTCCTGTACCACGCTGATCGGCTCGGCTATCTCTGCTGGGGCGAGTTCGGCGACTGGGGCATCGACAGGGATCATCCCGCGCCGACTTACGTGACGCAGTGGCTGGAAGCGCTGCATCGCGACTACAGCCACCCGTCGATCATCGGCTGGTGCGGATTGAACGAGACGTCGCAGGAACTGAGTGACGCCGTCAGCCCGCTAAGCGACCTGACCCACGCCTTCTTCCTCGCCGCCAAAGCGATCGACCCGACCCGGCCGGTGCTGGATGCGTCGGGCTATTCCCACCGCGTGCCCCAGACCGACATCTACGATTGCCACGACTACGACCAAGACCCCGCCACCGTCTGCGCCAGGCACGCCGGGACTTCCGAAAACAACGTCTTCATCAACGCCGGCGGCGGCAAAGGCGCGAAGTCATGGTCGGTCGGCTACCGCGGACAACCCTATTTCGTCAGCGAGTTCGGCGGTGCCTGGTGGAACCCCGCCGCCAAGCCCGAAGACCCCTCCTGGGGCTACGGCGACCGGCCAAAGACGATCGACGAGTTTTACGAACGCTTCGCAGGGCTCTGCGCGGCGCTGCTCGAGAACCCGGCCCACTTCGGCTACTGCTACACGCAACTGACCGACGTCTACCAGGAACAGAACGGGATCTTTTTGTTCGACCGCTCCAGCAAGTTTGATCTGGCAAGACTGCGCGCGGCCCAACAAAAACGCGCGGCGATCGAAGAAGACTGATTCTCGCGCTGCCACAGCGGCTACTTCTGCACCGGCTTGTCGAGCGCCTCGTCCTTCGCCGCCCGCGTCTGTTCGCCGACGGCTTTGATCACCACGTCGTCGTATAGGATGGTGCCCGGGTGCAGGTAGGCGTAGAAATCGACGCGAAGGTATTCGACCTGAAACGTCGTGTGCTGCGGGTTCAGGTCGTCCACCACGTCGACCCATTCCCCCTTCGTCGATCCCTGCGGCGGGATCTGGCGGCGGTAGATTTCGCGCTCTTCGCCGTTGTGCGTGAAATACCCCTTGATGAACGGCCGACTGACGGGAGCGTCGCTTTTGAAGCGGTAGCTGATCCG
>JBBQQZ010000387.1:0-3421 GCA_038215325.1 Tepidisphaerales bacterium
GTCTGCGGCATCGCGCCTTCGGCGGCGTCGACGAGGACGAAACAACCGTCCGCCATCCCCAGCACGCGCTCGACTTCCCCGCCGAAATCCGCGTGGCCGGGGGTGTCGATCAGGTTGATCTTCGTGGTTTCCTTGGGGGTCGGGTCGGGGTAGGTGATCGCAACGTTCTTGGCCAGGATGGTGATGCCGCGCTCGCGTTCCAGCGGATTGCTGTCGAGCATGGTGTCCTGGACCTGCGAATCGCGGAAATTCCCGCTCTGGCGCAGCAGGGCGTCCACCAGGGTGGTTTTGCCGTGGTCGACGTGAGCGATGATGGCCACGTTGCGGATATCGTTACGCACTTGATTCATTACTTTACTTCTTTCAGCGATCTAGCGGGGGAACCGAATACGAAGGGGAGCATGATAGTCATGTGGCGTGAACCTGCAATGATTAGAGGCTTGTTAGGCCCATTTGGACACGAAATGACCGATTCCCCACGGATGTCGACCGCCCGGAGACCGAAAGAAGCGGTTGGTAGCGGGGGGGGGACATGCGATGCCGCGTCCCGGAGCTTTTACGGGATCAGGCGGGACTGCGTCCCTGCCGCTACGCGTGACGGGGGTGGGTCTGTTTGAACGTCCTGCGCGGTGTTAGGATCGAAGCGTAACCCTCACATGGAAGGATTGTTATGAATCGAATGCTTGCCCTGCTCGTCGCTCTGTGCCTCATCGTTCCGGTCGGCTGCCAGACGGCGCGGAGTGCGTATTACAACGCGTGGGAATCGATGGGGTACGCCAAGCGCGAACGCCTGGTCGATAACGTCAAGAAGGCAAAAGACGAGCAGATCGAGGCGAAGCAGCAGTTCACCTCGGCGCTGGAGCAGTTCAAGAGCGTCGTCAACTTCTCCGGCGGGGATATGGAGAAGATGTACAACAAGCTCAACAGCGAATACGAAGCCTGCGAAGCACAGGCGGGTGAAGTCAATACCAAGATCGCGGCGGTGAAGAACGTTGGGACGGCGCTGTTCAGCGAGTGGAAGACCGAGATCGGGCAGATCAAAGACGACCCGACGCTCAAATCATCGAGCGAGCAGCTTCTGGCCAAGACCCAGGCCAATTACAACGAGATGATTACCCGCATGGACGCCGCCGCCGCGACGATGCAGCCGGTGCTGACCAAGTTCAAAAACCGCGTCCTGTTCATCAAACACAACCTCAACGCCCAGGCGATCGCCAGCCTCAAAGGCACCGAAATGGAACTCGGCGGACAGATCGACACGCTCATCAAGGAAATGGAAAAATCGATCGCCGAAGCGGATGAGTTTATTGCGGAAACGCAGGGGAAATAAGCACTTAAGTGAATGTCGAGTGTTGATTGGCGAATGTCGAATGGGGACGAATGCGTTCCATTCGACATTCGTCATTCGACACTCGACATTCCATGACTAAACCTTCCTGACGCTCGGAGCACTCACCTGTGGTGGAAGAACGGCTGATCGACCAGGCGATCCGGGGCGACAGGGCTGCCCGAGCGGCTTTGTTGCGTCAGATGCAGGATCGCTGGTTTCGGTTTGCCGTGTCGCAGTTGTCGAGCGTGGATCTGGCGGAAGACGCCGTCCAGGAATCGGCGATGCGGGTGCTCACTTCGCTGGGAAAGTTTGACCGGCGAAGTACGTTTTCCACCTGGTCGCTGGGGATCGTGTTGAATGTATGTCGCGAGATGCGGCGCAAACGCGTCAATCAGCGGCTGGACGATTCGCCCGAACCGTCGGCGGAGCACGCACATCCGATCGAGCAGAATGACGCCGTGGCACGTCTGCGTGAAGCGCTGAGCGAACTGCCCGAACGACAACGTGAAGCGCTGGCGCTACGGTTCTTCGAAGAACTGAGCGTCGAGCAGACGGCCGGCACGATGAAGTGCGCCGAGGGGACGGTTAAGGCGACCGTTCACCAGGCGCTGAAGGCGTTGCGGGAGAAGTTGAAAAGTCTGCGGTAATTAAGATCGTGTGGCGTGGGCGTCGCGCCCACGCGAATGGAAAGAAGTTAGATTTGCGTGGGCGGGATGCCCTCGCCACTTGGTGAAAGCCATGAGCAAGCTGCGAAACAACCTCGACCAACTGAAGCAGGGTTATTCCTCGCTGAAGTATGCAGGCGATCTGGCGGACGATGTCGGCGTCGATGAAAGCCGGTCGGTCTTGATGCGCATCGGCCCGGTGCTGGCGATGGCGGCGGCGATTACCGTCGCGGCGACGGTCTGGGTGCTGCGGCCGGAGCCGCACTCGAATACGACCGTCGTCGAAGTGATTCCGCCCAAGGTCGTGCCGACGGTTCAGGACGATTCGCAATCGCTGGTCGCACAGATGCCGCAGCCCGTTTCCGACACGATCTCAGTGCCGACATGGTCGGACATGGGAAGCGTGACCGAGACGTTCAGCATCTCGATGCCCTCGATGCCGAGCCTGACGGAGATCGACTCGGCAATTACCCAGACCGATCAGAACACGACACAATCCATCGAAGAAGGAGCTTGATATGAAACACACTTGGATTCTTGGCCTGGCGGCGCTCGGCGTGACGAGTTGCCTGACGCTTGCACAATCGATGCCCCCGGCGCCGCCGCAGGGGCCGGATCAAAGGCAGAAGGGGGAGGACGGTCCTCCTCCTCCGCCCGGCATGAACGACGGCCGCGACGCGCCCCCGGACGGTCCGGGCGTGGAAGAGCGGATGCGTCAACGCCGCGCCAGCGGCCAACAGGGTCCAGGAGGTCCGGGCGGACCGGGCGGACCCGGTGGGCCCGGTGGTGGGCCCGGTGGCGGGCCTCCGGGGATGCGCAATCCCGTCGAGGCGATGCGCCAGTACCTCGGCCTCGTCGAGACCTACACCACGCTGGCGAAAGACCCGTCCGCGACTGGCGTGAGCGCGGTCATCACGCTGGCAGAACTGGCCAAGCAGCAGAGCCCCGGCATCGCGATCGACAAGCTGACCAAACTGCTCGGCGAAACCAAAGATGTTACCGTTCAGCGCGCGATCCGACTCACGCTCATCGATCTCTATAAGGCCAACAAAGAGATCGACAAGGCGATCGAACAGGCCGAAATCCTGATTCGCGGATAAGCAGGTTGTCTCCCGTTTAGCCCGGCCGTCCTCGGCCGGTGTCACGGGCCTTGGACGGCCCGGCTAAACAAAGCTGCGCTGAAGCCCCTCAACGCCCGCCTCCCCCCAACCGGTCCGCCGATTACGCGGATTGCGTGGACTGGTCAGTGGATGCCCCACCCAGGCTGCGTCGTCGGCGTAATCTGCGGTCCGACGCATTTTCCCTACCGGAATTTTGCCACATTCTAAACGACCTCCGAGGCGCCGCTTTTTCCGCGCCCGCCGGGTTTGCCGCAACGCGCTCCGGAGCGTTCCGGCTTTTCACTTCGTCTCGACGCGGAGCTGGC
>JBBQQZ010000388.1:0-3414 GCA_038215325.1 Tepidisphaerales bacterium
TGTGCGTGTGACTGAATAGGGCAGCCATTCTGAAAGGGGAAAACCGTAGAAACCTGATCCTTCCACGCCGTAGTGTGCCGTCACAGCCCCCAGAATGACCTGCACAACGATTAACGCCGCGACGACCCAAAAGTACTTGAGGGTCGCGCGCATGGACGGGGTGGGCTTGAGTGCCAGCAGCGGATCGTGTGCGGGCAGTTCGTGGTCAGTAGCTTCGTTGTGCTTGAGCGTGGCGTTGTACCATGCGAGCGCACCAATGCCGCCTAAAAGCAACACAAAGCTGATGACCGACCAAACAATGATCGACCCAGTCGGGCGATTTTGCACCAGCTCCTCTGGGGGCCAATTGTTGGTGTATGTGACTTGCTGGCCGACCTGCACGCTGGCACCCAGGTGTTCGACATCGCCAGGGCGCACGGTGGTGGTGGACCACGTCGTCCAGAAAAAGAAGGCAGTCATCAATTTCTGACGTTCGGGGTCACGGACGGCATTTTTGGCGATCGCATAAGCGTCGCGCAATTCGGGTGGTGTTTTGCCCGCGTCGGCGTAAGCACGGGAGGCGGTGGGGAAGCTTTCGGCGTCGCCGAAAATCGCAGCGTAGTAGTCGGACAGCGCGTCATACGCCGCCGCGCGATCCGCGGAGATAGTCAGACGCCCTGTTTTCGGATCGTAAGTGTTCGTTCGCATTTCGCGAACAAGCCGATCTTTCAATACCGCTTGTTCGCCGACACCGAGTTTTGAAAACGCAACCTGATGGTCTGCCTGCGCCCAACGATCGAGGATAAACAACGATTCGCGGTGCAGCCAGTCCGCATTCCAATCGGGAGCGACGTAGGCACCGTGTCCCCAGATCGAACCTACTTCCTGCCCGCCCATGGATTGCCAGACATTCTGACCATCCAAAATCTGCTGCTTGGTGAATAAAACTCGGCCTTCGGGGGTGATGACTTCATTCGGAATAGGCGGCGCTTCACGGTAAATCTGCACACCGTAATATCCCAGTACAGCAAATGAGCCAATCACCACCACCGCAAATACGGCCCAGAGACGCCTGTAATTCATCGTGTCCTCACTTTTACCTGAAATAGCTTCTACAGCGTGAAATACAACGTTTCCGTGCATTAATGCACTGTTGCTTGATATGGTACGCTCGAATATACTTCTGTCAAAGGATCGTCTCCAATGAAATTATTTTCAGACGCAAGTGAATACGCCTTACGAGCGGTGGTGTGGCTGGCGCAATATCCTGGAGAGCACAGGAAGGTGAAGGACATCGCCATCGGAACCCAGGCGGCCGCGGGGTATTTGATCAAGGTGCTGCAAGGCTTGATGAAGGCGGGCATTCTGACCGCACAGCGCGGTAGCAATGGAGGATTCGCGCTCCAGCGCGATCCTGCCACACTTAGTGTCTACGAAGTGGTCCAGGCGATCGACCCCATCGAGCGCATTCGCACCTGTCCGCTTGGGCTTTCTGCACACGGAAAAAATCTCTGTCCGATGCACAAACGGATCGACGATGCCATTGCGTCCATCGAAGCAAATTTTCGCCAGTGTACCATTCAACAGTTGCTTGATGAGCCTTCGACGTCCATTCCGCTCGGGATAAAGATTGCCCGCAACCGATCGGTCAGCGACAGCGCGTCACCCCCGGCCGCGTAAGTTACATCAACTCAGCTCAAGGGAACGTAGCGAATATTCCAGGACTGGGCTCCAGAACCGACCGCAGATAAGTCTGCCGGCAGGGGTTAAAACGCGCGCGGAATTATACTTTTAGTTCGCGAAGGCGATGATATGCGAATCGACCTCCTGTTCTTTGCAGGCGGAGTGGGGCCTCCGATTTTTTAGCGGATTTATCGGGTGGCGGTGGTAAGAATGGGGGAGCGCCCGTCGTGTAGCCGCGAGCGTGCTGGCGGGTCGGAAACGCAAGCGAGTTCGCGGTTACACGGGGGAGTGGTTGTCTTCGCGCGGATGGGTCGATGCGGCGCGGAGTTCGGGGAGCAGACGGAGCATGTAGATCGTGAATGTCACGCACAGCAGCACCAGGAAACCGATCGACGTGCCGCGGATGAGTGTCGCGTGGTCGGCGATGACTTCGAGTTGTTCTTCGGGCATTCCGTAGTGGCGGTAGATGTCGGTGACGGGGACGATGAGCATCGACGGGATCATCGCCAGCGAGGGCAGGACGATGCCCGCCAGGCCCAGCCACCATCCGCGGATCTGGCGGCGGTAGACCCAGTAGCAGGCGATCGCCAGGACGATGCCGATCAACAGCGATACCGCGATCGCGGCAGGCCCGGTGAGCAGCACGCCGCCGAGGGGGAACATGGCGTAGGTGGCGGTGATGGCGAAGAGGATGGCGGCGAGGAAGAGCGTCATAGATAGGCCGAGAAGCTTGATCGGGCAGCGGTCGGTCCAGCGTTCGTGCGGGTCGAAGTGGGCGAGCGTAAGCCGGGCGGCGTCGGATTTGACGAGAAAAAGGATGATTGACGGGAGGATGATGAGGAAGACCGTGGATAGCGCGATGCCCGCGATCAGCATCCCCGCCATGAAACCCGGCGGGAGGTTGGGAACTTCGGCCAGGGTGTCGCGCGTGAGCGGGAACATCACGATCGAACTGACCAGCACGATGATCCCGGCCAGCAGCCAGTGCGTGGCGAGGATGAGGATCAACGGCCGACTCCAGCGGCGCTTCATCACCGCGCCGATGCCCAGCCAAACCAACGCGGTCGAGAGCAGCGCGTAGAGCAGCATCGCCGAGACGATCTGACCGACGCCCAGCTTCATCTGCCCGGGCTGCTGAGGCACGACCAGCGCCAAAGGCGTCGTCAACACCCCACACCCCGCCATCGCGCCGGCGAGAATCAATATGATCCCCGCCGCCATCACGTACGCCCGGCGATCGGGGAACGGAAGTGCGGGTGCGGGGCTGTGATAAGGAAGCGGTTCGGTCATGGAAGGACATCATCACCAGGCGGGTTTCGGCCTGCAACTTGACCAACCCCGGCGTATGTCGAGAATCGGCCGGAAGATAGCTATGGCAAAGACGATCACCCATCCCGCGTTCGAGCCCCTGAAGCAGGCATTCCCGGGCATCAAGTTCATGGCCGGCGAGTTCCGCGACATGATCACGCTGATCATCCCGCGCGAATCGATCCTGCGCGTCTGTACGTTCCTGCGCGACGACGAGCGAACGAAATACGATTTCCTCGCCGACCTGAACGCCGTCGATTATCTCGGCTACGGCGGCGCGGAGCACCGGTTTGCGGTCAACTACGGGCTGACCAGCACGCAGTACAACAACCGCCTGTGGCTGAAGGTTTTCCTCGACCCCGAACGCGACACGGCGCCGGGTGTCGACGTTCGTGACGAAGAAGCCGAACAGAAGGGCGACCGGGGTTTGATCATCGACACCGT
>JBBQQZ010000389.1:0-3400 GCA_038215325.1 Tepidisphaerales bacterium
TTCGATCACGGGCGAGACGCCCGTGCTACTGAACTACCGTACGTTTCGTAACCGCAGCATCTCGCGGATCAACTGATCCGCACGCTTCAGATCGGGATTCGATTGCTTCGCGCGTTCCAGCAGTTGTTCGGCGTTGTAGCGGGATTCGCCGAGGGCGACCAGGGCGTTGAGGGCGTCTTCGTCGGTGCCAGAGCGGGAGGATGCGGGATTGGTGGAGGCTGGACCACCGCCGATGACGGTGACGAAGGCGCCGAGTTTTCCGCTTAGTTCGGCGATGATCAGCTCCGCCGTTCGTTTGCCGATGCCTTTCAGGCCGGTGAGGAATTTTGCGTCTTTGCGTTCGACGGCGCTGGCGATGTCGCTGCTGGCGATGGTCAGGGCGCGCAGCGCGGTGCGCGGGCCGATGCCTTTGACGGTCGTGAAGTGCTCGAAGAATTTTTTGTCGCGGGCGTCGCGGAAACCGATGAGCGTGGGTTCGAAGAAGTTGCCGTCGCCTTGGAGGAAAAAGAGCGTGTGGAACGTGACCTCGACGCCGACCTGGCCGCGGAGGGCTGCGGCGTCGGAGGCGGGGATGAGGATTTCGTACTCGATCGGGCCGGCGCGCAGGTGGGCGCGGTCGTCGTCGACTTTCGAGAGGTGGCCGGTCAGAGCAGAGATCATGGTTAGCCGCAGATTAACGTAGATGAACGCAGATCAGAAATGCAGGACCAGAATTCATCCGCGTTTATCTGCGTTCATCTGCGGCTAACCGAGCGCCCTACCGCAGCAGAGGGCGACGGCGAGGGCGTCGGCGACGTCGGGGGGGTCGGGGGGCGTGTCGAGGTTCCAGAGGGACTGGATCGCCCGCTGCATCTGCGGCTTGCCGGCGTGACCGTTGCCGGTGAGGTTTTTCTTGATGCGGTTGGCGGCGTATTCCTCGGTCCGGATCGCGTGCCGCGCCGCCACCAGCAGAATCACCCCGCGGGCGTGGCCCATCAGGATCGCGGTGCGCGGGTGAGCGTAGTGTGAGTAAAGCTGCTCGACCGCGATGACGTCCGGGCGATGTTCTTTGACGATCGATTCGAGCTCGGTCTCCAGTTCGACCAGCCGCTGAGCGATCACGGTCTTGCTGTCGAGGCGGATCACCCCGGCATCGAGCAGACGCGGTTTGCGGATGTCAAACTCGATGACTCCGTAGCCGGTGAGTTGCAGACCTGGATCGATGCCGAGGATACGCATAGTAATGAGGGGCAAGGGGCAAGGGGCAAGGGGCACGGGGTGAGGGGTAAGGGGTGAGGGGCAAGGGGTGAGGGGCAAGCAGGGGATTCTCTGCCGCTTGCCCCTCGCCCCTGTTTACTTGCCGCTATTTTTTCTCCCAGCCCGTGCCATCGGCCCGATCCACCAGCGCGATGTTCAGCCCCGCCAGTCCATCGCGGATGGCGTCAGCGGTGGCGAAGTCTTTCTTTTTGCGGGCTTCGGCGCGGAGCTTGATGATCAGTTGCATCAGCCCGTCGGCCAGCGCGTCGTCGGCCGGCTTCCTCTGCTCGATCGTAAACAACCCCAGCACGCCGGCCAGTGCTTTCAGGCGCAATGTGGCGCGGGAGACGCGGGTGATGGTGCCCGCGTCCTTCGATTTCTCGACGCCGGTTTTTTCGATCTCCGCGTTGATCGCGCCGGCGCACTCGTGCAATGACGCGATCGCGCCTGCGGTGTTGAAGTCGTCGTCCATCGAGGCGAGGAACTTCTCTTCGTACAGATTGGTCAGGTCGCTGGTGTCCGGCCCAGCCGGTGCCAGTGTGAGTCGGGAAATTCGCTCGAACAGGCGCGTGAAGACGCTGATCGCCTTTTTCACGTTGGCGATGACTTCCTCGTTGAATTCGATCGGGCTGCGGTAGTGTGTGCTCAGCAGCAGGTAGCGAATGACGTCCGGGCCGTGGGTGTCGACGAGTTCGCGGGCGTCCATCGTATTGCCGAGAGACTTGCTCATCTTCTCGGTTTTCCACTCGCCCGAAGCGGCCTTGGTCTTGATGCGCGTTAAGCCGTTGTGCAGCCAGTATTTGACGAACGTCCTGCCGGTGCAGCATTCGGACTGGGCGAGTTCGTTTTCGTGGTGCGGGAACTTCAGGTCGTCCCCGCCGCCGTGGATGTCGAAGGTTTCGCCGAGGTATTTGATGCTCATCGCCGAGCATTCGATGTGCCACCCGGGCCGGCCGTTGCCCCAGGGGGATTGCCAGGCGGGTTCGCCTTTCTTGGCGGCCTTCCAGAGTGCGAAATCAGCAGGGTGTTTCTTGCCGTTGCCGGCCAGATCGCGAAGGCCGGCTTCCTGGTCTTCGAGCTTGCGATTGGAGAGCTTGCCGTAGTCGGCGTCGCTGGCGGTATCGAACCAGACGTTGCCCGCGCCCCCGCCGTCGGTTGCGTAGGCGTGACCTTTCTCGATCAGCGTCTCGATCATGCCGATAATCTCAGGCATGTGCTCGCTGGCGCGCGGCAGCAGGTCGATCTGGTCTTTCACGCCCAGGTCCGCCAGCACGTTCAGGTAGAGCGCGGTCTGCTCTTTCGCCAGCGCTTCGAATGTGATCCCGCGCCGGGCGGCCTCGTCGATGATCTTGTCGTCGACGTCGGTCACGTTCACCACCCACTTCACCTTGTACCCGCGGTGGACGAGATAGCGTTTGATTGCGTCGAAGATAATCGGCCCGACCAGATGCCCCATGTGCGGCGGTTTATAGACGGTGGGTCCGCAGAGGTATATCCCCACGTGGCCGGATGTGACCGGGACGAAGGGCTCTTTTTCGCGGGTGAGGGTGTTGTAGACGCGTAGCGACATAAATCGGGCACTCGTGGTCAGGGAAAAAACCGATAGATTTCACGCCGGTGCAAGAAAGCTGGCGAGAAAGACGACCTTCATCGTTTTCCCCGAAGCGCCGCCATCACCTTGTCACGGCCGACTCGCTTGGAAGGTTCCCCTTCGCGGATCGCCTCGGCGATCGCAACGTCTTCGATCACCTCCGCCAAAAGATCGCGCAGGTCTTCGCGGTGCTCGCTGATGCTTTCGTGCAGTGCGTCTTTCACGACGCGTTTAATCGTCAGGCTCGTCATAGGCGCAAGATTACCCTTCCCCGCCCTTAACACGCAACAACACGACCGCATGCGCCGCGATCGCTTCGCCGCGTCCGATGGCGTCGCAGCCTTCGTTGGTTCCGGCCTTGATATTCACCGGCGCCAGCAGGCGTTCCTCAAGAATCGCCTTCATCTGCGCCTTGAACGGCTTCAACTTCGGCCGCTCGGCCTGGATGGTGATATCGGCGTTGGCGACCGAATAATTCTGGGCGTTCATCCGCATTACGACGTCTTCAAGAAAGATTAGACTCGACACGTTTTTCCATCGCTCGTCCGTATTCGGGAACAATTCGCCGATATC
>JBBQQZ010000390.1:0-3395 GCA_038215325.1 Tepidisphaerales bacterium
TGCGCAAAAAAGCAGACCCGCGGCCGAAGCCCGGGTCTGCACGAGAATGGTTATAGACGAAATTGGGGGGACGACTACAGCACGTCGTCGAGCAGCTTGTCTGCCGCCGCGTCGAGTTTCTCGTCGGTCTCGTACGTGCCCGAAGCGATCTGCGCCTTGATGTCGGCGACCTTGTCGACCCGGACGTCGTTGGTCTTCAACTGGCTGAGCAGTTGCTGAACATTGCCGACCTCGACCGAGTCGGTCCGGTTGGCCGGGGGTGCCTGGACGTCGGCGGGTTTGGCGATCGGTTTGTTGACGACCCGGTTGATCGGAAGATTGCCGCTGAGACTATTGATCGATGACATAGTGTGCTCCTGCGTAAACAAGGCGTGACGACTTCCGCCACACCCACATCCTGTTGCGGCCGATCCTCGGGCCGCTTGCTAAGGCCACCACTCCGGGTGACCGTCCTCCGTGCTGACATTCAAACTATCGACGGGCCAAGCACCGAATCTTGAACCCCTTGACATGCTTTCATTTTTTCTTCAACCCCCTGTCCACAAACTACTTACATCCATTTACGCGCAAAATTTTCCGGTTTCTTTGCCGATTCTACTCCAAACCTGCGCGTCAATTTGTTCTCCAAACTACCCAATATACCCATGTTACGGTTTCGGCGTTTCTCCCATATTCGTCAGGATCGCTTTTATCAGACGGTCACCGGATGTCCGGGCAATGTTCGCGCAATTCTCTTGCGACTCGGCTTGAAGCGGGTTTCTAGCGCGCAGAACCCACGCCGAGATGAGGTCATACAATACAGAGCGTCGTTTTTCGACCCGCGTTGCCTCCCCATGCCCGCGCGGGTATGTTCCCCCGACTCATGCCAGACTGGCCCGACGCGGTTCTCTTCGATTTCGACGGCGTGCTCGTACACTCCGAGCCGCTCCATTATCTGGCGATCCAGCGAACCGCAAATGAAGCCAAGCTCAATTTGTCTGAAGACCAGTACTACACCGAACTGCTCGGCTACGACGACCGAGGGGCTTTCAAGAAGCTCCTGGAAATGAATCAGCAGACGGTGGATAAGCCGTTGATCCTCAAGCTGGTTGCACGAAAAAAGAAGTTCGCCGAGGAACTCATCCACGCCAAGCACTACCAGGGGCTGGCCGGCGTGGAGCAGACGGTCCGGGCGCTCTGGCGCGACTATCCTCTGGCGATCTGCTCGGGGGCGCTGGGGAACGAAATTGAACTGATGTTGGAAGGCATTCGTCTTCGCGACTGCTTCCGCGTGATCGTGTCGGCAGAGGACGTGATGGTCGCCAAGCCCGACCCGGAATGCTACCTCCGCGGCGTCGAACGCCTCGGCCAGCGGTATCACAGGCGTCTGAACCCAAAAAACTGCATCATCATCGAAGACGCCCCCCGCGTCATCGACCGACTCAAGCCGCTCGGCTTTTTCTGCGTCGGGCTGGCGTCCCACACCCCCGCGTCGCGGTTTGACAACGCCGACGTCATCATCCATTCGCTGGAACTCAGCGAGATCAAAGCCAAAATCCCGCGCCTTCAGGTCTTCGAAGGCTGAAGCGTTTTATCCACGAATCTTCACGAATCGACACGAATGGAAGACGAAGAAAAGACGTGCAAACCGCAGTTTACGCAGAACGGAAATAGCGCACGCTTCTTCTCTGGGAAATCTGCGTAATCTGCGGTTCCCTCGTCTTCTATTCGTGTCGATTCGTGAAGATTCGTGAATTCAATCTTCGACGGGAAAGCGTTCCGGCAGGACGACGCGCGCCAGCAGACCAATCGTGATCGCGGCGATGAACAGCCCGGCGATCAACAGCAGCAGCACGCCGGCCCATGTGGCATCGGGCGGGAGCATGGTCTGCGTAGTTGGATCGAGGGTGCTCAACATGACTTTGCTTACTCGTCCGGACGCAGCATGCGCCCCAGTTTCTTGAGCCCGTGGAACATGCGGGACCGCAGGGTGACGGCCTTGGCGCCGGTGATCGCTTCCATCTCGGCGTAGCTCAGATCCTGGAAAATGCCCATCACGATTACTTCCTTCTGATCGGGCGGAAGGTCGTCCATGGCCTTGAGGACGCGGGCGATCTCTTCGCGCTGCTCGGCGTCGTCGCTGGCTTGCATGGCGACGAAATCGGGGTCGCCTGAGTGGTCGGCGTTCTCAATCTTCAGCTCGGCAAAGTTTCTTACCGGCGAGCGCTTCTTGCGGCGGGCATTGTTGATCGCCAGGTTACGGGCAATCGTGAACAGCCACGTGCTGAACTTGGACGGGTAACGATACGTTGCTGCGAACTTAAACGCCCGCAGGAAGACTTCCTGCCCGATCGATTCGACGTCTTCGACGTTCCCCAGCATGCGATACAGGAACGACAAAACCGCCTGCGAATAGCGTTCGTAGAGCAGCGCGTAGGCTTGTTTGTCGCCTTCCTGGGTGCGTCGCATGAGGTCTTCGTCCGAAGACCGGCCCAGCGCAATCGCGGCCAGATCCTCGACCGGCGGGGTCGCGGCAGGAACGGCGGCGGGCTTGGATTTCATGTCACGACCCACACGCTTCACTCGACCTCCACAGCTTCAGAGTGAGAAAATGCGAGGCTAACGCAGGCGGGGGGAAATGGGAAGCGAAGTCCTGTGACGTGATGAGTATGACGTGAAAGGCCAATCTTCGTCACGACACACTCATCACGTCACACGCATTCGTCTGGAAGCGATGAAACGTGGTATACTCCCTCCCGTGGTTGCAGTGGCGATCGCGGCCGGGAGTGATTCCGGGCGAGGAAAGTCCGAACTGCACAGGGCACGACGCCTGGTAACGCCAGGGCGGAGCGATCCGACGGAAAGTGCCACAGAAAAGAAACCGCTGGGGTAGTTGCCAGTTGCCAGTTAATAGTTGCCAGTCACACACTGGCAACTGGCAACTATCAACTGGCAACTATCCGAGTAAGGGTGAAAAGGTGCGGTAAGAGCGCACCGCGCGATCGGGTAACCGAACGCGGCACGGTAAACCCCGTCGGCAGCAAGACCAAATAAGCGAGGATCGGGCGTGACGCCGACTTCTATGGAGTCGGAGGATCGCTCGGACGGGCCGGCCCGGTCCGTCATCACTCGCGGGTAGGTCGCTAAAGCCGCCGAGCAATCGGCGGCGTAGAGAAATGATCGCCTCCCGAACCGGCAACGGTCCGGGAAACAAAATTCGGCTTACACGCAACCACACAAACCATCGAGGGCGATCCGGACGACGGATCGCCCTCGCTCTTTTTGGGTTCGAAGACGGGTTCACCACGGACGCATGAAGAGCGCGGAGATCAACCCGACGCGATCGCTTTTGGGCTCGAAGAGTCGTGCGTCATTGTCGCAGCCTTGCGAGACCGGCCAGCGTGTTGAGAATCAAC
>JBBQQZ010000391.1:0-3392 GCA_038215325.1 Tepidisphaerales bacterium
GTCGGCGGCCGCGAGCAGTACGCGAAGCAGCCGAAGGTCGTGAAGGATATCATCCGCGGACTCAAAGACTCCCTCATCCTCGCCCGCTTCCACTCCGCCGGCGATATCCAGCGGCATCTGGAGAACCTGGATTGGGAGTGAAAAGAACGATGACTGATGCAGGATGAGTGACGAAGCGCAGAGAATTACTTCATCGTTCATCTTTCATCATTCATCGTTCCGCTCCTACCACGCCGCCGCACCGCGGGTGTTTTTGACGCGGCTGAGGACGCGCTGGCTGAAGCGATCGAAGGCTGCCTTGTCACGCTGGGCACGCAGCGCGGTGAGTGCGGCGGTGTCGTCCAGGTCGATCGGCTTGGGCGACTTGTAACCCATCTCGTTCTCCAGCAGCAGCCGGTTGATTTCCTTCGTCGCCAGCAGATCCTTCACCTGCCGGTCGAACTGGTCCCGGCGGTCCTTGTCGGTGTCGGCGGGAAGCGCGGTCTTTTCTTTTTTCAACTCGGCGACGTCGGTGTCGATGTGCGCCTGCACGTTGACCAGATCATTGATCCGCTCCCACCAAAGCATGTCGACCGCGTTGTTCTGGATTTTGTCCAACTCCGCAAGGTGCTTGGAATCCGGATTCTGCGTCCTGTACTGCACGTACTGATAGATCGCCAGCGGCGCCGGCGAGGAGTCGCGGAATTCGAGCACGCGATCCCATGCCGGATCGGATGCGGCTTCCGGTTTTGCGGGCTCCGGTTCCGACGCCACGGGCGCGACTGGCGTCGGGGGCACCGGTGGAATCACGCTCGAATCCGGATCCTTGATCGCCGGAGCCGACGCCCGATCCTCCGCCGGCTTCGTGGCGGGCGAGGTCGCTCCTGATCCCTGCATGAAAATCGTCTTCCGCTGACTCTCCGACTCGCTCTTCTTCACGATCACCTCTGTCTTGGGCTTCTCGCTCAGGATCGCTTCGTTCTTCGCGACCTTGTCGGTGAAGACGTAATACCCCCAGATGGATCCGATCACCGCGACGATCATCAGCAGCCCCCCGATCCCCGCGAACACGATCGGCCCGCGCGTGGGCTTCCGTCTCGCCTGCGGGCGCGGAGTGGCGACGCCGGGCGCGGGCGGCACGTCGAACGGAACGTCGAACGGAACATCCGCCACCGCTGCCACTTCTGCGGACGGTGCGACGAGCGCCGGTTCGACGCTGAGGACTTCCACCGTCGCGGAGTTGGCGTCGCTACCCAGCGATATTTTGCTCCCCACTCCCAGCCGCGCCGGTCCGTCGAGCCGAACGCCGTTGACGTAAGTCCCGTCCTTACTGCCCGCGTCCTGCACCACCCACTCGCCTTCGTGGACGAAGAGGACGGCGTGCTGGCGTGCGACGTTGATCGAAGGCACCTTCAAATCCGCCTCCGCCGCACGCCCGATGACGACCGGGTCGTCAATCGTGCGATCCGACAAATCGAATTCCGCAGTGCCCAGGGGATGAGTCAATCGAACGCGCATTCAGCTCCTTCACGACGTTCTTCGGATCGGCTTGGGCTTCAGTCCTCGCACGTGACCAGGCCCGCTCGCCATTTACGCACAATACTACTGGGTGGAAATTCGTTTGAAAGAGGATTACAACTGGCGCATCTCATAAGGAGCCAAGGATGGCCCGTCACCTGAATCGCCGCTTAAAGCTCGTTTTTGCCGTTTCCTGCATCGCGTTGCTGGGCGTGGGTTGCCAGTCTCACAGCAGCACCGCCAGTGCGTTGCCGGGTCCGAATTTTTCCGGCCCGATGGTCGAACCGCAGGCGAAACCAGCACCGGTCGCGGCGGCGATTGATAAGCCGAAGTGGGTTCCTCCGGCGAAGCAGGTGGCGGTTCCGTCCTCGTGGGTTCCGCTGGCGAGCGCGCCCAAGCGGGAGTGGGACTGGATCGTGATCCACCATTCCGCCACCACCGACGGGGGTGCGGCGCGGTTTGACAAGGCTCACAAGGAAAAGGGGTGGGACGAGCTTGGCTACCACTTCGTGATCGGCAACGGCACCGACACCGCCGACGGCCTGGTGGAGGTCGGGGGACGCTGGCCTTTGCAGAAGCACGGGGCACACGCCAAGACGCCGGACAACCGCTACAACGACCACGGCATCGGCATCTGCCTGGTGGGCAACTTCGAGGAAACGCGACCGACCGCCAAGCAGTTGGCGTCGCTGAACAAGTTGGTGGCGTTTCTGGCGGACCGGTACAGGATCAAGCAGGCGGACATCATCGGTCACAAGAACACGGGCAAGCAGACCGACTGTCCCGGCCGCAACCTCGACCTCCCCGCCGTCCGCGCCGCCGTCGCAAGGCAACGCTCGGCGCTGGTCGAAGAACCCCAACGCAACCCCGGCGAACTCATGCGGTCGGCGTCACGCTGAAATCCCAATGTAGCATGCTACATTCGCGCCACATCCGACCCCCCACCGCCGATCACACGCAACTCCTCGCTCGGCCATGCGTTACGCGTTTTGGACCCGAACGCCTTGCGCCCCGCGCACTTTCACGCGTGCTACATTTGCTACATTCACGCCGTTCCATGTATTCACTTTTCAAAGACCAGCCGCAGCGCGCGCGCGGGCTCCATATAGACCGCGGCGCTGCGCATTTGTCATCACAAACGCGCAGCGCCGAGGCATTTTTTTTCAGAATTTTTCGATCGGTGCGGGCCACAATCTTCAAGGCGAGGTGAAACCGAAATCCTCGTCTTTTTCCAGGGACACGCTCATGTCCACGCGTAACTGATTGAACTGCTTGTTGTGCGGCGGCGTGTAGGTCGTGCGGATGCCGGTCGTTTTGGACGCCACAAAATCACGCGCCAGGTAGAAGTGCCCGACCCCGCGGTAGAACACGCCGACCAGCGAGTTGTCGCGTTGCTCCAGCATCACGTAATCCAGTCCATAGCGACGCCCGTTCAGGTACTTCATGCTGAACTTGTAATCCACGCTGCCGGCGATGCGGAAGAAATAGTCGATCGTGCGAATCGCGCCGTCGGCGTTGTTGGCGCTGGAGAATCGATACGTCTGCACCGGCGGCAACTCGACGGCGCTGGGGGTCTTGAGTACGTAGGACGGACAGGTCAGCAGTTCCTCGCTGACGCCGTAAGGCCGCATGACGTTGATGAAACTGCGCGGGTCGGTTCGCGGATCAATCGACAGGTCCGGCCTGCCCGTCGCGGCGTACGTGCTCCACATCGGCTCGACAACATAGGGCAAACGTCCCTTGTGATCCTGCACGTACATCAGCAGCGAGTTGCCGACCTGCCGCAGGTTCGATGCGCAAACGCACTTCTGCGCTTGCCGACGGATCGCGGAGGTTGCCGGGACGGTGATCCCGACGAGCACGCCGATGATGCCGATGACGACCAGCAACTCGAT
>JBBQQZ010000392.1:0-3391 GCA_038215325.1 Tepidisphaerales bacterium
ACGCGTTGACGCACAGATTCAGCACCACGTCGAGCTGAGCCGCCTGTGCCGGATCCTTCGCGAGGCTGAACGGGCGCGTCACGTCGATATACGTGTTAGCGGCGCGGGCCAGCTCGATCGGGAGCAGCACGGCTTTTTGCAACTCCACGCCCGCAAACGCGCAAGCGAGTTCGCCGGGCAGTTCGGCGATCTTGGCCTTCAGTGCCGCGTCCGTGTCCGTGCTGGTTGTAATCGCCGGCACCTTGCCATCGCGATACTTGCCGATCATGTTCAGCGTGCGGTTCAGCAGGTTGCCGACGACGTTCCCCAGTTCGGCGTACGCACTCGCCAACTCCGTATCCTTCCAATCCAGGTCCGACCCGAACGGCGCGGCCCGCAGCAGGTAATACCGCAGCGGATCAAGTCCGTACGTGGCGATGACGACGCGAAGGCGTTCGATGTCGATGAAGTTGCCGAGCGTCTTGCTCATCTTCTTGCCGTCAGCGGTCCACCAGCCGTGGGCGAAGACGAGCCTGGGCAGCGGCTGGCCCAGCGAGATGAGCATCGCCGGCCAATACACGGCGTGGAACCACAGGATTTCTTTGCCGATCAGGTGATTGTCCACCGGCCAGAATTCCTTGTATTTCTCGCCGTCCGGGTAACCGAGCGCGGTGATGTAGTTGCTCAGCGCATCAATCCACACGTACAGTACGTGCTCCGGATCGTTGGGCAGCGGCACGCCCCATTTCAGGCTCGAGCGGGAGATCGACAGATCTTCCACGCCCTGTTTCAGCTTGCTGAGCACCTCGTTCTTGCGACTGTCCGGGCGCACCAGCAGCTTGTCGGATTCAATCGCCTCGATCACCTGCGGCACGTATTTCGACAGCTTGAAGAAGTACGTCGGCTCCTTGTAGCGCACGAGGGGACGTCCCGAGATCGTCGACTTGTAGTCGGCGTCTTTGGCGTTGTTCTCGGTGACGAATTCTTCCTGGCCTTCGTCGTACCAGCCTTCGTAGGCACCCAGGTAGATGTCGCCGGAGGCGAGCATTTGGTTGTAGATGGTGGTGACGCCGGCTTTGTGGCGGGGGGAGGTGGTGCGTAGAAAATCGTCGTGGCTGACTTTCAGCTCTTTCCACAAAGATTCAAAGACTGCGACATTTTGGTCTGCCAGTTCCCCCGGCGTTACCTTCTTCTCGGCGGCGGTTTTCACCATCTTGATGCCGTGCTCGTCGGTGCCGGTGAGGAACCATGTTTTCTCGCCGGATAGTCGGTGAAAGCGGGCCAGCACGTCCGCGCAGAGCGTCGTGTATACGTGCCCCAAATGCGGCTCGCCGTTGGGGTAGTAGATCGGGGTGGTGATGTAAAAGCGGTCGTTCATCCAAGTTGTAGTTATACATGAGTTTGATCCGGCATAGAATGGAAGCGCATGTTGGAGGTGCCTCACCATCTGAAACCCGTCCTCGAGCGGATCGCCTCGCGCGCCACCCGCTACGACATCGAATCTCTCTGGCCGGCCGAGGATCTGGCGGATCTGGCGTCGGTTGGCGCGATGGGCTGGGCGATCGATACCGCGTTCGGCGGCGAAGGCCTCGACGCCGTCACGCTTCACGATCGCTACGAAATGATCGCCACCGCGTCGCTGGCAACCGCACTGGTGCTCTCCCAACGCGACGCCGCCGCCGGATACCTGGAAGCGTCAGAAAACGTCGCTGCCAGGGAAATTTATCTCCCGATGCTGGTCCGGAATGAGGCTTGGACGACGATCGGCATCTCGCACCTGACCACCTCCCACCAATCCGGCACGCTGACGGCCGAGCGGGATGGTGACGGGCTGCTGGTCAACGGAACCATCCCCTGGTCCACCGGCGGGGGACAGGCCGACTTTATCGTCGCAGCGGCGCGCATGCTGGATGGGCAGCAGGTGCTGTTCGTGCTTCCGACGAATCTACGTGGCGTGTCGGTCCAGCCGCCGATGAAACTCGCCACTCTCGCCGCCGCCCCCACCTGCGCCGTCCGCTGCGCCGCCGTCCCCATCGGCAAAGACCTCATCCTCGCCGGCCCGGCGGAGAAAGTGCTAGGCAACCGTACCCGCTCGCTCCCGCTGGGCCAGGCGTTTGCAGCCCTGGGCCTCACCCGCGCCGCGCTCCAACTCATCGAACAACTCCGTCTCCCCAGCGCCGTCACCACCTTCGATACGCTGACGACCCAACTCACCGAACTTTCCAACACGGTCCGCGACGCCAACACCCGCCTGAGCGCCGAGCACGATCTCCAGTCCGGCCCGCTCATCCGCAGCGAATGTAACAACCTCGCGCTGCGCGCCACCCACGCCGCAGTCACCGTCTACAAGGGCTCGGCCCTCCGGCTCGACCATCCCGCCCAGCGTCTGGCCCGCGAAGCGATGTTCCTGCTCGTCTGGAGCAGCCCGACGTCGGTGATGGACCGCAATCTGGAGTTGATCTCGGAACCGCACTGATCTTGATCCACCCGATGCAATAGCGCTTCTTCAGCTTCGCCCGGCAACGATGCCCGCTTGCCTGCCATCCCCCAGACCGATACGCTTAACCCCATACATGAAACGCGTTGTCGTCACAGGAATTGGGATTGTTTCGCCGATCGGCATCGGTGCGAAGGACTATTGGGCGAACCTGCTGGCCGGGCAGTGTGGGGTGAGGCGGATCGCCTCGCTGGACCCGGCGGGGTTTGATTGCCATCTCGGCGGGGAGGTCGGCGCGTACAAGATCGGCGATTACGTCCCCAAGAGCTACCGCAAAGCCACCAAGGTGATGGCGCGGGACATCGAACTGGCAGTGATCGCCGCCGATGAGGCGTTCAAGGATGCGGGGCTGAAATCCAAGGCCTACACCGATACGCCGGACATCGACGGACTGCGTTTTGGTTGCAATATCGGTGCAGGGCTGATCAGCGCCGAACTCAACGAACTGACGGCCGCGATGCAGACTGCGGGCGTTGAGGGCAAACTGGACCTGAACAAGTGGGGCGGCGAGGGCATGGCGCAGCTCACGCCGCTGTGGCTGCTGAAATATCTGCCCAACATGCTGGCCTGCCATGTGACGATCATCCACGGGCTGATGGGCCCGAGCAACACGATTACCTGTGCCGACGCATCGGGGCATCTTGCGATCGGCGAGGCCTTCCGCACCCTGCAACGCGGCAAGGCCGACTTCGCGATCTGCGGCGGGGCCGAATCGCGCATGAACCCGATGGGAATCATGCGGCACCAGTTGCTGGGTCGACTTAATTCAACCCACAACGATCGCCCGAACGAGGCGGTGCGACCATTTGACGCTGATGCCGCCGGCACGGTCGTCGGTGAAGGCGGCGGGCTGCTGATCCTGGAGGAATACGATCACGCCAAGGCGCGCGGCGCGAAAATTTACGCCGAGTTGGT
>JBBQQZ010000393.1:0-3389 GCA_038215325.1 Tepidisphaerales bacterium
AGGCGATCACCGGGAGCGGCGCGGTGTTGCCGCTGGGCGCGACCGAGTAGAGCGCCTGCGTCGGCACAACTTCGAACGCCTTGCCCGGCCGCTGCCAGTCGAGCTTTACGGCGGCATCGCCGGTGTTTTCGTAGTACTCGATCCTGATGTCGTACAACTGCCCCGCCGCCAGCGTGATCGTGTTGGTCCAGGCGGTGGACGATTGGTCGATCCACTTATCGACCAGCAGCACGTTGTTCACCCACAGGCGAACGCCGTCGTCGCTGGTGGTGCGGAACGAGTACGTGCCGGCTTCGATCGCCTGGACCTTGCCCGTCCATCGCGCCGAGAACGTATCGGCCGCGATATTCACGTGCGGTTGACCTGCGGCCCAGTTGAAGTTGATTGCCGGCGCTATTTCCGACGCCGTGCCGCCGGTGAAGTTGATGTTGTTGTAGTACGTGCCCGCGAGCCCGTCCCCGCCGTAGAACTCGACCTCGCCGACGTTGCCGAACGAGTTGGCCGGGCCGAGGTAGCGGACGTAGCGGAAGCTGGCGCCCGTCGGATTGACCGCGACGGTCGTCAGTTGATTTGCGACCGGCGCGCTGCTGACGGTGAACAGATCGACCACGCCGCCGGCGAACGTCGGATCGTTCGACCCCTGGAACTTCCCGCCGACCATGCGCGATTCGTAGCCGGCGCGCGGGGCGTACTTGATCTGCTGCACCCAGCGCGACGAACCCAGGTCCAGCCCCGCCCAGGCACCGGTGGCGCTGGTGGCGTTAAAGAACGAACTGGCCTGTCCGTCGAACGCGCGGTCCGCGCCGGTGGTGGCGCTACTGCCGGTGGAGCCGAGGATCGCGCCGGTAAGTTTGCTGGAGGTTGCGGCCTGCGCGCCCGTGAACGCGAGCTTCACGATCCGCCCGCCGATGTGGTCGGCGTAGTAGATCGCGCCGTCGGGGCCCATCTTCAGGTCGACCGCGCCGCTACCCAACGCGCGAAACACCTGCCGCGTCGATTGGGCCGGCAAGCCATCGACGCCCTTGTACATCACGTAAATCTGCTTGCGGGAATAGTCGGTGAAGAACATCGCATCGCGATACGCTTCAGGCAAGCCCGAGCCGGTGTAGAACAAAATGCCCGTCGGCGAACTGCCGCCGGTGGGCTCGCTGGAATTGGGGACGACCTTGGCGCTGTGAGCATACGAGAACCACGGCGTATCGTGCCGGCCGCCGTTGTAGTAGGCCTCGAGCAGGGGCAGATTCGCCGCGTCGTAGCCGCTCTGGCGGTTCGGACCTTCGTACGCCGGCCAGCCGAAGTTCTCGGCATCGGTGTCCGAACTGTTCATGATCCGATTGATCTCTTCGTACGCGCTCCAACCCGTCTCGGCGATCCAGATTTCACTTGTGCCGGGACGGAACGTAAAGCGATACGGATTGCGCAAGCCGGTAGCGATGATGCGTTTGACGTTGTTGTCGACCGACGCCGCGTACGGGTTGGCGGGCGCGCCGGCGCCGGTGTCGGGGTTGATGCGGATGACGGTTCCGTCGAGCGTTTGCGAATCGCCGGGGCTGAGCATGTCCTGCGAGCGCAGCGCGCCACCTTCGTTGGCAGGGTCGCTGAAGGGATTATTGTACTGCCCGTAATCGACCGCGTTGAAGCTCGCCCCGTCGCCTGCCGAGGCGTAGAGGTAGCCGTCGGGGCCGAACTTCAGGTCACCGATCGAGTGAGACGGGAACTGGTTCTGCCAGTCGGTGATCAGGACCGTCTCCCCGCCGGACATCTGGTTGCCGCTGGCGGTGAGGCGCGTGAGACGACCGGCGACCGTGGTCGATCCGTTGCTGTTGCCCGGATCGCTGTCGGTGTTGGCCGTGCCCCACTTGGGCGCGCTGCCGCCGACGTCGCCATCGTACGTGTAGAGCACATAGACGTACGGACGCCCCGTCGTGAACTCCGGATCCAGCGTCATGCCCAGCAGGCCGCGATCCCAGTAGTTGTAAACCTGCGTGCGCAGGTCGGCGAAGATGTCGGGCGTGGTGTCGCTGAGACTGTCGTACACCTTGATCACGCCGCGTTTCTCCGCGACGAACACGCGCCCGTCGGGAGAGAATTCAATCGACGTAGGATTGATGAGCCCGGTGTAGATCGCGGTTTCGCTGAAGCTGGGCGTGCCGGTGGTGAAGTTGGCGGTGTAGTCGGCGCTCAGCGGACCGTTGAGCGAGTCCTTCACGCCGTTCGCGCCGCCGACGATCTTGAGCGAGTAATAGTTGCTGCCCGTGGCGAGCGTCGCGGTCGGATCGATCGTGAGCACGCGCGAGGTGGCGTTGTACGACAGCGTGGTCGTCATCGCGTTACCGGACGGATCGGTCAGGATGACGTTGCTGCTGTTGAGCGAGCCGGCCGTCATCGCCGAGCCGAAGGTGACGGTCAGGTTCGCGGTGGTGCTGACGGTCTGCTGCCCGTTATAGGGCGTGGTCGCCGAGATCGTCACCGCCAGCATCGTGCGCGATTCGAGCGTGTCGATGACTGCTCGCTCGATAATCGAGCGAGCCTTGGAGTGGGATTGGCGGCCGGCGCGGGGGGCGTCGTTACGGAAAATCATGGGCAATTCTCAGGTTGAACTGAACTCGATGGTCAACCGGATTATGAATCAGCCCGTTTGACGCGCGTCACAAAACCGCACTAAACGTATCGGCGTAAGCACAACGGATGTGAAGATGGGAAACAGTTATCGCCCAGGAGGGAAGAATGTCCGAAACCCGGCCGTACGCCCGGGGCTGGATGCGTTTTCGGCGCCCCCCGCCGCCCGATCAGGCGTACGCCCGGATCTGGAAGACCGCCGACGGGGTGTTGGGGGTCTGGGTTTCGGTGATGCGCAGGCAAAGCCCGCGCGTCCGCACCGGCCGATCGAACGTCGTGGACCAGTGCGCCTGATGCCAGTCGCTCGCGCTCGCCAGCACGTTGCCTTCGGCGTCGAGTAGATCAAACGCCTTGGCGCAGAACGGGCTCGACCGCTCGGGGTGGCCCATCAGCACAGTCTCCATCGGGTGGTCGTAGTCGGGATCGAAGAAGACATCGACCCGCGACACCGGCTGCGGCGAGTCCCACGACACCGTGATCGACGGCGATGGGTCGGAAAATTCCGGCAACCACGCGTTCGGCAGCGTTGTCGGTCGCTGATAACCACCCAGGACGTTGGCGGCATTAAAACAGTCGATCGGCGCGGAGAGTGCGAACGCGAGATTCTCCCCGCCCGGTCGACGCATCGGCGAGAAGAGCGGGTAATCCGGCTCCCCGATATCACTCAGCTTTTCGGTCCGGTGACGATGCAAGCGCAGGATGCCGCTCAGCCGCTGGGTCGAGACGCGCAGTTTCAGGTCGGCGTTCGGCAATACAGTGACGTAGAGGTA
>JBBQQZ010000394.1:0-3377 GCA_038215325.1 Tepidisphaerales bacterium
GAAGCCGCACTACGGTCGCTTCCGGCCAATCCTCGAATGCGAATTTGATCTGGCCTACAGCCCGCTTCTGGAGCAACGGGTCGGGCGCGGGCGGATCATCTGGTGCCAGTTGGACCTTGAAGACCATGTCCAGGAAGACCCTGCTGCTGAACGACTAACGCGTCAGATGCTCGCGTACGCCAGCGATGTACCCACGGAGCCACCCATCGAGCGCGTTCTTCTGGACGGCGATGCCGACGATGCCGCTCTGCTGCGTGAACGCGGTATCCGCTGGGAGCGGGCAGAAGGTGCCTTCCGCCCCGCGGACCTCCTGATCGTCGGCTCTGGTGGCAAGCGCCCGGTGGAGGAAGTGGTCGGCCATGCGCAAAGCGGCGGGCGGGTGCTCGTGTTGCCCAGAGGGTGGACAGCCCGCGCGGACTTCGGCGTGAAGCGGGATCGTCGCCCGGCGGCTCCGCTGGTGACGATTCCCGATTGGCCCGAGCTGCGAGGGGTGAGCCTGTCAGACCTGCGTTTGCGATCGCCGTTTGTCAGTTGGCGCCTGAGCGAAGGATGCGAGATGGCGGCCGAAGGCTTGCTGGGCCGCCAGCAGGTGGGCCTTGGCTCCATCCTGTTTCTCCAGACAGATACCGACGCGCTGGATGCAAACCTTCAACCTTACTTGCGCTACTCCCGCTGGCGATGGACGCGTACCGTGTCACAGGTGCTGGACAATCTTGGGGCGGCAAACCCTTCGCGCGATACGGCGGTGATCAGCGGTTTGGACAAGCACCATCCGTTGCCCCTTCCGGATATCCTCTACCATCCAGATTACAGAAAAGATTTCGACTATGGCGACGATCCACACCGCTACTACCGCTGGTGAAACTTTTATCGAGGCCCAGCGCGACGTGCCCCTTGTGCAGCGCACCGACGTGATCGTTTGCGGCGGCGGGCCCGCCGGCGTTGCCACATCCATCGCTGCCGCACGCAACGGCGCACAAACCAGCCTCATTGAAGTCGCCGGCTGTCTCGGCGGAGTCTGGACCGCGGGCCTGCTGTGTCACATCATCGATCACCGAAACAAGTCGGGCATCAGGTCCGAAATCCTCCAGCGGCTCGAGCAGTTCGCCGGCCGGGCGCCGGACGGCGCGTCCTATCAGCCGGAGGTGATGAAGGCCGTGCTTGAGCAGATGTGCCAGGAAGCCGGCGTGCGAGTTCGACTGCACACGCGGGTGGCCTATGCCGCCCCCCCCGCCGGTTGATCTCGGTGCGGCAGTACACCTTGCCGATCATCGCCTGCCGAACGGCCTTGAGGGCCAACGGCCCGAACACGGCAACGTCGGTGTCCCCGTAGAGCGCGCAGCGGCCGCAGCGCGTCCTTGAAGCAGTGCAACTCGCCCGTGTCGCTCCCGTCGGGATGGCGGTGGTAGGTCTTGGCGTGGGTCCAGAACGCGGCGATCAACTGCGTGACGGTGAACCCCGCCAGTGAGCCGATCTCGTGCGAGGTGCCCGCGGCCGGGCGCACGTCGCGGCGCCCGGCCGCGAACCACTAGGCGATCACGCGATCGTACGCGTTTCGGGCCGGTTTGCTGCCCCACGGACCCAGGTAGTGATCGCAGTAGTTCAGCCGCACGACGGCGTGGCCGCTGGCTTTGTGATGGGTCATTTTCGGGATGCGGGGCGTCGACATGATGCGGTCCTTCCGGCAGGTCTTAGTATGTACTGAGCAGTACCTGCTTCTCAGGGCCGCACTTCAGACCGCGTGAAGGTACGGTAACTCAAGCGTCCGGCAAGTCTTAGGCAAAATGCACTCGAGTGGGCTCGAACCACCAACCCTCGGTTCCGAAGACCGATGCTCTATCCAATTGAGCTACGAGTGCTCACTGTTGGGCTGTGGCCAACGTGGTCAGGAAGTGTAGCACTGGCGGGCGGTTGTGCCAAGACGAACGACTCTCTCGAAGTTATGAACTGGCGGCGAGTAGCGACGAAACATCCCAAAATCCAGTAAGAATCCAGCACCGCAGCGTTAGGCTTGGTTCTCGATCTCGCTATCCCACAGGGCGGATTTTCGCCACACCCTTGGTGATCTGCCAACGCTGAGATTCATACCAGAAGGTGGGCACCACTTACAGTGATGTCGGAGCAATGGGAAGTGTGAAATCTCTCAAAATAGGAAGCGGTCGGGGCGGATGTTCAAGTGGGCGGACAGGCCGCGAATGGCTGTTTTGCTCCAATCGCGTTTGCCGCTAAGCATTTCGGAAAGGTTGGATTGCGGTACGCCGATGAGACGGGCAAGCGAACTGACTGACATGCCTCGCTCGTCGATGCGATGGCGAACGATGTCTGCTGCTGACACCTTCGAGGTGTCGATGGATTGTCCAGCCCTTTTTTCGTAATCGACAATCAGATCGACCAGCACATCGACATACTCCGCCGTCCCCCGATCCGACTGCTGAGCGGTTAGACGGAGGACCAAACGCTTGGCCTTGGCATGGTCGGACGCAGACTTGATGCGGCGAAGCGGGAACTCTGCGATCAGGTCCATGTACGAGTCGGCGACTTTGTTTCGGGTGGTGATGGGCATGTCAATACCGTCCTTTCCACTTGTCCTTGTCGCACTCGGCGTGCGTCAGCAGTTCCAAAACCAGAACGAACTGGCCGTCGTAGTTGATGTTCGACAGCAGCCGATACTCGTTGCCTTTTACGTTGAACACGGTGACGACGATTGGGCTCTTGAGCTTCATGCCGTCCGCCGAAGGGTAATCGGCCCGCACGTCGCTCAAGCTATGCCAATCGGCGTCTTCAACCGTTGCGATCCAGGTCTCAAGCCATTGCCTGGCATCGCCATGCTTACGAATGGCTTTCAACAGCACGTCCTGCCCAAGGAGCCGCATTATCTCATTTTGGTATAGATGAGCGTAAAGGTCAAGGGGCTTAATCGAAGGCCGAAATCCAGCATCCGATTCGACTGTTACTGGATTTTGAGCCGCGATGTGCCAATACGAACGAACCGCTCGTGCGGTTAAACAACGGGCAAATCAACAGTTATGATTGTTGCGACAGGGAGGTTCCGAAGACCGATGCTCTATCCGATTGAGCTACGAGTGCTCACTGCCGCGATCAGGCGACGTGGGGCGACGAGTGTATCACTGCGGAGCGGTTGTGCCAACCCGATACGGTTCGCCGGATCCATCTCGGACCCGCGCCCAGTTTGATCTGAAAGTCCGTCCTGTTCCACACGATACGCGCGTCACGCCATCCCTGATATTCGCCCGACGCGGTGGTTTGGGTTACACTCCCCCTCCCTATGGATAGTCAACACCGGCACGAATTGAAGACGAACGCTCTGGCCTCCGGTCTGACCAGCTTGCCGGAGTTGTTTCGCAAGCACAGCTCGA
>JBBQQZ010000395.1:0-3352 GCA_038215325.1 Tepidisphaerales bacterium
TCTTCGCAACTTCGCGTTTAGTTATCGTGTGCAACGCTCCCGCGATTCGCTCGGGAGCACTGAGCTGGCTTCGGCGGATGTGCGGCGGGCGCGGGGGCTGGAACGGGGCGGATGCGCCGGCGGGAATGTGATCCCGATGGCGGAGCAATTGCCCGATGCCACCTTCGTCGGCCTCGACGCCGGAGAGGACGTCGGTGAGCTCTCGGGGCTGGCTTTGGCGTGATTTTTCCTAAGTTTTTTTGCTTTGCGCTGCGCGATTGTCGTGGCAAATGCGCAGCGCGCGGGGTTTATAGGGAGGGCGTTGTTGCCGGCGGCGATTTGGAGCCGGGCGGAGAGGAGCGAGGGGAGATTGCGAGGACATATGGACGGCCGAAAATGTAGCAAATGTAGCACGCGTCAATCGGCGCGGCGTTGGGTGGGTGGGGGTCGGATTCGCATAAAGCGCGGCCGGGGAAGGGGTTGGGGAAACGCGGGACGTGTTGCGAGGGTGTTGCGCCGATGTAGCATGCTACATTGCGATTGTCGATCGAGTTTTTACGGAAAGGTGCCAATAGGACGAAGAAGCGGGGGTATAAAAAGACTTCGCGATCCGGTATTGACACGCGTCCGGTATGCCCCTATTTTCGCGGGTCCGATTGGTGAGCCTCTCAGCGGTCGGAACGGACTCGAATTACCATAGATTTAAGGAGCACTGACATGGCTGCATTGAAAGTCGGCATTAACGGTTTTGGTCGCATCGGGCGCATGGTTTTCCAGGCGATTTGCGATAAAGGGTTGCTGGGTAAGACGATAGACGTCGTCGCGGTGGTCGATATCTCGACCGACGCGGACTACTTTGCCTATCAGATGAAGTACGATTCGGTGCATGGCCGATTCAAGCACGACGTGAAGACCGAGAAATCGGAAGCGTCGAAGGAAGAAGCCGACGTGCTGGTGGTCAACGGGCACAAGATCAAGTGCGTGATGGCGACCCGCGAGCCGAAGGATCTGCCCTGGAAAGCCCTGGGCGTGGACTATGTCATTGAATCGACCGGCCTGTTCGTCGAAGACACCAAGGCCAAAGGCCACCTCGACGCGGGCGCGAAGAAGGTCATTATCTCCGCCCCCGGCAAAGGCGCGGTCAAGACGCTGGTGGTCGGCGTGAACCACGAAGAATACAACTCCGCGGAGCACAACATCGTCAGCAACGCAAGCTGCACGACCAACTGCCTGGCCCCGCTGGTGCATGTGCTGCTCAAGGAAGGCGTTGGCATTGAGACGGGTCTGATGACCACGATCCACGCTTACACGGCGACACAGAAGACGGTGGATGGTCCGAGCAAGAAGGACTGGCGTGGCGGCCGCGCCGCGGCGCAGAACATTATCCCGTCCACCACCGGCGCTGCCAAGGCGGTCGGTGAAGTGCTGCCCGCCACCAAGGGCAAGCTCACGGGCATGGCATTCCGCGTGCCCGTGCCGGACGTGTCGGTCGTCGATCTGACGTTCCGCTCGGTCAAGGACACCAGCATCGAAGAAATCGACGCGCTGCTGAAGAAGGCGTCGACCACCTACCTCAAGGACATCCTTGGCGTGGCGACCGAAGAGCTGGTCAGCACCGATTTCATCCACGACGAACGCAGCAGCATCTACGACTCGCTCGCCACGCTACAGAACAACCTGAAAGGCGAGAAGCGCTTCTTCAAGGTCGTCAGTTGGTACGACAACGAATGGGGCTACAGCAACCGCGTGGTCGACCTGGTCACCTACATGGGTAAGAAGGACGGCAAGCTGTAAGCTCGCGTTCGTCTGACAACTCACCCCCCCAAGCCCCGGCCCTTGGCCGGGGTTTTGGTTGATTGCGATAAGCAGGCAATAAACCGCTGCGTTGGAGCGCGCCGTAGGCTAGGATGAACGTGCAAAATCGGAAGGGAGCCGCATGCTGAGCCGATGTGCGTTGCTCGCGATCCTGCTGGGGCTTGTCCCGCTCTGCACGGGCGCGCCGGCCACGCAGCCCGTGAAGCCCAAGCCGGACGAGCGGCAGATCGTCGACAAGACCTACGGGTTTACGTTCAACGTCCCGAAGCTGTGGCAACAATTGCCGCAGAAGGGGGAACGGTCGATCTACGTGTTCCAACTGCCCGCCCCCGGCGGCATGGCCAAGGCGACATCGAGCTGGATCGTGCTGGCCGAGCCGGAGAAATCCGCTGCCAACCTGGAACAGCTCGCCGACCGGATGCGCGACAACATTCTCACTCGCACCAAGGATCCGAAGATCGAATCCGACAAGGCTGTCACGCTGGTGGGAGTCGAAGCGTGGGAGTTCGTCTACACGATGAAGATGCAGGTGAAGACCGTTCGCGAGAAGGGGAAGGATAAGCTGGAGGAGACCGAAGACGTCCCGACGCGCGTGCGGTGTAACGTGTTTCTGCATGGCGAGGCGTCGTATCAGTTCATCCTCACCAGCGATGAGGCCGGCTACTCAAACCGCGTGAAGGCCGCCGACCGGATGCTCAAAACGTTCGTGCTTGGGGCGACGACGAAGCCTTGAAAGCGTTTTACGAAGTCGATCCACTCTCAAAATGTGCGCGGCGGTGGCGACTGTACTGGCAGTTCAACCGGGGAAAGGGTTTACATGTCAAAGCGGATTAAGCCGAGCGTCGTTGAGGTGATGGAAGTGCGTCGTATGATGGCGGTGGATGTGTTTCGCGCGGCGACGTGGGAGATTTACGGGACGGCGGGCAACGACCACCTGGTGATCGAGGCGGACGCGAACCGGCCTCACTACCTCATCGCACGGGACGGCAAAACCATCATCGCCCGCGCGGCGGCATCGACGGTGCGCAAGATCCGCATCCACGCCGGTGATGGCGACGACAAGGTTTTCGTCAAAGCCAATCAGTATTACTATTCCGACCCCTCGACCAGCGAAGCTCGATACATGCGCCCGTACTCGGTCGCGGTGGACGCCGGCGCTGGGAACGACCAGGTCTTCTCCTCGTCCTACGGTTTCACGGCGTTCGGCGGGACGGGAGATGATTTGCTGCACGGGACGGATTCGGGCGACCACCTCGTCGGCGGGGACGGGGACGACTGGATCTCCGGTGCCGGCGGGCGCGACAGCCTTGATGGCGGGGACGGGCACGACCGGATCATCGGCGGGAACGGTTTCGACACGCTCATCGGCGGGCTCGGGAATGACCGGCTCGATGGCGGGGAAGGCCGCGATCATCTTGAAGGCGGGGCGGGTCGCGATCAGCTCGCGGGCAATGGGGAGCGCGACACGCTCGTTGGCGGGAAGGGCGCGGACCTGCTGACACGCGAACAGCGGCAGGATTCGATCACCGCTGCGGCGAATGATACGGTCGCGGTCGCC
>JBBQQZ010000396.1:0-3348 GCA_038215325.1 Tepidisphaerales bacterium
TGGCGCGAATTGTCCTCGCAACGGCGAACTTTGACCGCCAACACCCGATCCCGTATCGTACCCGGTTCGATTAGCCGCCCCAGGGAAGGGGCTGAATTACAGGGAAAGTTCGAGGGCATCCGCCTTGAAAAAGAAAACAAAGACACCGCCCCCCACCAAGACCACCAGGTCCGCACCCGCGAGCCCGATGAATCTGGACATGCTCGAGCAGCTCGTGAAGCTGATGAGCGCCAACGACCTGAACACGGTCGATCTCCGCGACGGCGACCAGCGGGTCGTCCTCAAGCGGGGGGCAGATATCGTCCAGACCGTCAGTGCGCCGGTTCATCACCATGCATCAACCGGCTCGCACGCCGCCGCGCCCGTCTCCGCGACTCCGGCGGCCAAAGCGGATGACGATGCGGGCCTGGTAGCGATCAAGAGCCCCATGGTCGGCACGTTCTACGCCCGTCCGAATCCGGACGTGAAGAACTTTGTGCAGGTCGGGTCGCTCGTAAACGAAGACACCGACGTCTGCATCATCGAAGCGATGAAGGTGTTCAACAACATCAAGGCCGAAACCAAGGGCACGATCGCGAAGATCGTGGCCGAGGACGGCAAGCCGGTGGAGTTCGGGCAAATCCTGTTCCTGGTGAAACCATGACCGCGGCGCGTCAGCCCCAGTATAAGACCGAAGACGACGTCATCGCCGACGTCCGCCTGCTGCGTCAGGGATATCAGCCGCACGGGAAGTGGACGCTGGCGCAGATTTGCTGGCACATCGGCCTGCCGCTGCGCGCGAACCTGAAGCCGCCGGAACCGATGGACGTCGCCCCCACGCCCGAGCAGGCCGCGACGAAGGTCGGGTTCGTCGACTACGTGCTCACTCACAAAGCCCCCCCGCCGCACGCCAAAAACGCCCCGCCGGCGTTTATCCCGCCTGAGGACGCTGCCGACAGCGAAATCGATCGCTACATCGAAAGCCTGCTGGAACTGAAAGCGTATGAGCATCCCAAGGTGCTGATGGGCCCGGTCGGGCCAGTCACGATCGACGAATTTCGCACGCTGAACATTTTTCACGCCGCTCATCACCTGGGATTTCTGACGCCCAAGCGGGCGGTACGTCGAACCGAGCTGCGTTACGCGTCAACCGATGACCTGCGGGCGGACATCGCCAACCTGCGAAAGGGTTACTTTGCGACGGGCACCTGGAGCCTGCCGCAAATCTGCTGGCATTTGGAGATCACCATCCGCTTCGCGATGGGCCCGGGTCCGCACGCCGAAGACACCGACGAGCAAAAGGCCCGCAACGCCGGCGTTGCCACCGTGCTGGCGACCGGCCAACTTCCCAAGCTCGTCGCCCCGGACACGATTTGCCCGCCCGCCGACGCACCGGACTCCGCGATCGACGCGCTCCTGGCGACGCTGACGGCGTTCGACAACTTCCGCGAACCGCTTGCGCCGCACCGCCTCTTCGGCACGCTGTCCGACGCCGACCGGCGCGCATTGAACCTGATCCACTGTGCGCACCATCTTTCGTACCTGGTCCCGATCGATCCGAGCCCGAAGCCCTAAACATGTTTCAAAAGATCCTGATCGCCAATCGAGGTGAGATCGCCGTTCGCGTCATCCGCGCGTGCAAGGAGATGGGCATTCGCACGGTCTGCGTCTATTCGACCGCCGACAAGGACGCGGCCTACCTGAAGCTCGCCGACGAAGCGATCTGCATCGGCGAAGGCCCCGCCACCGATTCGTACCTCAATATCCCCCGCATCATCGCCGCCGCTGAAATCAGCGACGTTGAAGCGATCCACCCCGGCTACGGTTTTCTTGCCGAGAACGCGCACTTCGCCGAAGTCTGCCGGAGCTGCAAGATCGAGTTCATCGGCCCGCCCGTCAGCGCGATGGCGGCGATCGGCGACAAGGTCGCCTGCAAAAAGCTCGCCCGCAAGGCCAAGGTGCCGACCGTCCCCGGCTCCGAAGGCGAAGTCGACGACGAAGACAAGGCCGTCAAGCTCTGCAACGACATCGGCTACCCCGTCATCATCAAAGCCGCCGCTGGTGGCGGCGGGCGCGGGATGCGTGTCGCGAGCAACGAAGTTTCGCTCCGCGCCGGCATCAATCAGGCGCGCCTGGAAGCCGAAAAGGCCTTCAAGAACAGCACCGTCTTCATCGAAAAGTACATCCAGTACGGCCGGCACGTCGAAGTGCAGATCATCGCGGATCAGCACGGCAACGCCGCCCACCTCTGGGAACGCGACTGCACCATGCAGCGCCGCCACCAGAAGCTGGTCGAAGAATCTCCGTCGCCCATTCTCGACCAGAAGGCGCGCGAAGAACTCTGCGCCAGCGCCGTCCGCCTGGTGAAGGCGGCCGGTTACTACAACGCCGGCACGGTCGAATACATCGTCGATGAGCACAAGCAGTTCTACCTGCTGGAAGTGAACGCCCGTGTGCAGGTCGAACACCCAGTGACCGAAATGGTGACCGGCGTGGACATTATCCGCGAGCAGATCCGCGTGGCAGCAGGATTGCCGCTGAGCTTCAAGCAAAAAGACATCCACCAGACCGGCCACGCGATCGAGTGTCGCATCAACGCCGAAGACCCGGCCCGCAACTTCGCGCCCAGCCCCGGCGTCATCGAAGAACTCCGCCTCCCCGGCGGCCTCGGCGTCCGCTGGGACAGCCACGTCTACGCCGGCTACAAGATCCCGCCGAACTACGACAGCATGATCGGCAAACTGATCGTCCACCGCCCGACGCGAGAAGAGGCCATCACCACGATGAAACGCGCCCTCGGCGAATTCCACATCAGCCCCATCCGCACGACCATCCCGCTGCAACTCCAGATCATGGAAAATGAGCAGTTCAAGAAGGGCGAAGTCGATACGGGGTTTGTCGAGCGCGTGCTGCTGGCAAAATAATGCTGCCAGTGTGCGAGCGAATCTGCTACATTGCTCTCATGATCGCCGCCGCGACACCGATCACTTCCAAGCCGGTCAAGTTCACGCCGGCGCAGTATTTCTATCTCTCCGATCAAAACCTGTTCGGAGGCCGGCGAACGGAACTGATTCATGGGGAGATTATTTACATGTGCGCGCAATACGATCTCCATGCCTTCGGAGTCTCCCGCGCGTTTTCATGGCTAAATCGCGCTTTTCCCGAGAACCGATTCTGGGTGCGTCCGCAAATGACGCTTCACTGCGGCGAAAACGTGCCCGAGCCTGATCTTGCGGTTATCCCGGACCCGCCAAAGCCCACGAAGACCGTCATGAAAGGCGACCGCGCCGTGCTCATCATTGAGGTCTCAGACACGACGCTGGAAATGGACACCCTCACCAAACCGGAAATCTATGCCGGCGCGAAGGT